>UCOA01000037.1 GCA_900474095.1 Hyphomicrobiales bacterium
TGCCGGCCTCCTTCAGGCGCAAAGCCTCCTCGACCGAAATCTCGTCGAACGGGTTCATCGACATCTTTACATTGGCAAGCTCGACACCGGAGCCATCCGGCTTGACCCGGATCTTCACGTTGTAGTCGACGACCCGTTTGACGGTGACAAGAACTTTCATGATGTCCTTCCTTACAAGACGTTTGTCGAGAAAATGCGCTTTAACGCAGCTGCCTGATTGTCGGTTGGCGACATCGATACGCGTTTTTTCTCCAATTACAATCTTTGCCCCTCCGGTGGCCGGAAGATTGCAACGGGAAAATACTTACGTTTACGTGCGCGTCAATATCAAATCGTAACCGAGTAGCGAGCGTTCGCAGCCATTTTTCCCGAGAAAACGCTTCTGACGTCGCTAACACGTTGTTTTCGAGCGATAACCTTCAGTTGGCTGCCGTTGGCTTCCGAACTGCTCAGGAGGGTCTTCCCCAAGGCGTGGGCTTCCTCGCGTTTTCGGCGGCAATGGCGGATGGGGTGACGGGCGCTGCCTCGACATGACGGACGGCGCGCGGCGTGACGATCGTGCGGTCGAACAACGGTACGTCCCGGCGTCGCAAAACGACAACCAGAATGAGCCCGGCAATGATGCCGCCGACATGCGCGCCCCAGGAAACGCCGCTCTCCGGATCTGCCACGAGCATGAAGAATTGCTGTCCGATCCAGAACGCCAGCGGAATGAAGGCGGGAAGGGGAAGCGGGATGCGAAAGAGTACCAGCACCCAGACCCGGACCTTGGGGTGCAGCAGGAAATAGGCGGCGACGACACCGGAGATCGCGCCGGACGCGCCGATCAGCGGCGCTTCGGAGGCGGTGTTGGTGAGACCGTGCACCAGGGCGCCGGTGGCAGCGCAAAGGAGGTAGAAGATCAGATAGCGGATATGTCCCAGTGCATCCTCGACATTGTCGCCGAACACCCAGAGGAACAGCATATTGCCGGCCAGATGCCAGACGTCGCCATGCAGGAACGCATAGGTGACGTAAGTGGCCTCGTCCGGCACCAGCACGAGGTCAGGCGTGAGCCGGGCATAATCGAAGGCGATGGCAGGAATGTATCCCAGGCCCATGGTCGTTGCGTTGGAAAAGGTTTCCGGCACCAGCAGCGGTCCGGTAAACAGCCAGGTAACCACATTGATGATGATCAGGCTGATCGTGACGTACTGGACCTTGATGTGCTTCAGGGAATTCGCGTCGTGCAGCGGTATGAACATGAGATCCCCTGGAAAACCGGTCGCGTGGCGAGACTATCTGTTTTTACCGGGAACCCAAAGCACATCCGACTGGCCCTTGCCGTTCGTCCAGCGCGCCGCAACGAAGAGGAAATCGGAGAGCCGGTTGACATAGGCGAGCGCTTCGCGGCTGACGGTCTCGCCCTCCGTTCGCGCCAGTTCGACCATCTGCCGTTCGGCCCGCCGCGCGACCGTGCGCGCAATATGCAGTGCCGCCGCCGCTCCGCTGCCGCCGGGCAGGACAAAGGAGCGAAGCGGGTCGAGGTCGGCGTTCAACGCGTCGATCTCGGTTTCGAGCCGGGTCACCTGTGCGGCGATGATGCGCAGCGGCTCGTAAGGCAGCGTCTCGCCGGTGTCCGGTGTCGAGAGGTCGGCGCCGAGGTCGAACAGGTCGTTCTGGATGCGCATCAGCATCGCATCCAGCGCCACGAGCTCAGTCGTATGCTGGCGCGCCAGTCCGATGAAGGAATTGGCCTCGTCGATCGTGCCATAGGCCTCGACACGCAGATCGCTCTTCAGGCGGCGGGGGCCGGTGGCGAGACCCGTCGTGCCGTCGTCGCCGGTCTTCGTGTAGATCTTGTTGAGCCTCACCATCGGTCAGCGGCCCCCGCCGGTAAACCACAGAGTGAGCATGATCAGCACGATCGCCACCGCCTGCAGGAACACGCGGGCCTGCATCAGCTTGTTGGATGTGTTGCCGTCGCCGCCCCTTACCATGTTGAGGAGGCCGCGGATGAGGACGATGACGACAACGCCCATGACGAGCAACGTCAAACCGGTCATAAAACTGTTCATCTGAATTACCTCCCTCTTTCCCGTCAGCCGAGACGACCGATGATGCGATAGAAAAGACCGGCCGGAAGCAGTTTCTTCAGAAACGCGCCCTGTTTGGCCGGCTGCGTCACGATGTAATGCGGCTTCGGCTTCTTCGCGGTCAATGCGCGTTTCAGCGCAGCATAGACTGCATCGGGCCCCAGCTTGCCTCTGGCAGCTGCGCTCTCGCCCTTCAGTCGTCGCATCTGCCGTTCATATTCCTTGGCGTGCACCGAGCCCTTCATATCGATGAAGCGCTCGACATAAGCGATCGCATTGGCGGTGAAGCGCGATGTGATCGGTCCGGGCTCGATCAGGCTCACCTCGATGCCGCTTCCGGCAAGTTCCATGCGCATTGTCAGCGTCAGGCCCTCGAGCGCGAATTTCGAGGCATTGTAGGCGCCCCGCCAGCGATACGGCACGATGCCGAGGATGGATGAGCACTGCACGATGCGACCGTGACCCTGCGCCCGCATTGCCGGGATGACCTGCCGCGTCAGATCGTGCCAGCCGATCACGTTGGTTTCCAATTGCAGGCGCAAGGCTTCCGTCGGCAGGTCCTCGACCGCGCCAGCCTGCCCGTAGGCGCCATTGTTGAACAGCGCGTCCAGCCTGCCGCCCGTGCGGGCAAACACCTGTTCCACAAGAGAATATATGGTGTCTGGCTTGGTATAATCCATAACGAAGGCTTCGATGCCGTCGTTTTCCAGGGGCCCGAGATCCTCCGGCCGGCGGACGGTTGCAAACACGCGCCAGCCGTCCTTGGCCAGTGCCCGGGCGCACCAGGCGCCGATGCCGGAAGAGCAGCCGGTGACGATTATCGAGGGACGGTCGGTCATTCTGGTCAATTCCTGTAGAAATCAGCGCCCGGTTTCCCATATTCATGAACGGGTTACAATCGCAGAGACCGCTGGAATATTTGGAGCGACAATGCCGGCCTTCATTCGCATAGCCTGGAAGGTCATCTTCGATGCGGTCTGGCATTTCAGCGAGGATGACGGCTGGGCAATGGCGAGCCATGTCGCGCTTTCCACCCTGCTGGCAATCTTTCCCTTCCTGATCTTCGGCACGGCGCTCGGCAGTTTTCTCGGTGCCGATCAGTTCGCCACCACCGCCGTGCATTTCATCTTCGATACCTGGCCGGATTCCATCGCCAAGCCGATCTCGGACGAGGTGGTGCGGGTGTTGACCATTCCGCGCGGCGGGTTGCTCACCATATCGGTGCTGGCCGCCGCGTACTTCGCCTCCAATGGCGTCGAGGCGCTCAGGGTCTCACTCAACCGCGCCTACCGCGTCGCCGAAAGCAGGCCCTGGTACAAGACGCGGGTGGCCAGTCTTGGTTTCGTGCTCGCTGGCGTGCTGGTGCTTGCCATGGTCAGCATCCTGCTGGTGGCCGTGCCGCTCGCCGTCGGCTATGCCGGAACCTATCTGCCGTGGTTCAACAATCTTCTCGTTTTGCTCGACAGCTGGAGCCTTGCCGGCGTGTTTGTGATGCTGGCGGTGGGGCTGATCGTCAGCCATCTGTGGCTGCCGGATGGACACCGGAAAATCCTCGACGTGCTGCCGGGCATTATCCTGACGCTGATTGCCTGGTCGATCGGCGCCTACATCTTCGCGTCCTACCTTGCCACTTTTGCCAATTATGTGTCGACCTATGCCGGGCTCGCCTCGATCATGATCGCCCTGGTCTTCCTCTACATCGTCGGCGCCATCTTCATCATTGGCGCGGAGATCAATGCGGCGATCATGAAATACAAGGTCAAGCGCATGCTCATCCGCAGCTTCAGGGGCGCCAGGGATGTAGACGGCCAGAAGGCGGAGAACCACCCGGAAAATATCCTATAGGATCACCGCCCGGACATCGTCCGGCGTTTTTCCTGCATCGCGGAAAGCCGCAATCCCCGTATCCCTGTTGCTTTTCGACAGCTTGCGCCCATCGGGCCCAAGTATGAGGCGGTGATGATGGTAGACGGGCTCGGGAAGGTCCAGCAATCGCTGCAGCAGCCGATGCACGGAGGTTGCATGATAGAGGTCGCATCCGCGCACCACATGCGTCACCCCCTGCAGCGCGTCGTCCATCGTCACAGCGAGATGGTAACTCGAGGGCGCATCCGAACGCGACAGGATGACATCGCCCCAGGCGGACGGATCGGCCGTAAGCCGTCCGGTCTCGCCGTTCTGTCCCGCACCGGTCTCCTGCCATGTCAGCGGCGCGTCCAGTTCCGCCATCGCCCTGTCCATGTCGAGCCGCCAGGCATGCGGCTTGCCTCCGGCGAGCATCCGCTGGCGGCCGGCGGCCGAGAGCTTCCGCTCCTCGCCGGGATAAAGCGGTGCGCCGTCCGGATCGCGCGGCCAGGCCTTGCCCTTCGCTTCAAACTCGGCAACCGCAGCCTTGATCGCCCCGCGTGTCAGGAAGGCGGGATAGACGAGGTCCCGGTCGATCAGCTTGCCGAGCGCCTGCCGGTAGAGATCGAGATGCTCGGACTGCCGGCGGACCGGTGTTTCCCACGATAATCCGAGCCAGCTCAGATCGTTATAAATCCCGGCTTCGAATTCCGGCGTGCAGCGGGTAATATCGATATCCTCGATCCGCAGCAGGAAGCGTCCATCCGCCGCCGTCGCCATGTCGTGATTGAGAATGGCCGACAATGCGTGACCGAGGTGAAGCTGGCCGTTCGGGCTTGGCGCGAATCGAAAGACCGGTTGTTTTGACATCGGCGCGTTCATGCTTTCTTCTTGCCATGAATGAACGCGCCGGACCATTCGTTTTGCTCCTGTTGTGGGCGAATTGCGTGAACGCCCGCTTTGCGTTGGAGGATTGGAGATGCGGATCATCCGCACGCACGAGGATATCGCCGCCGGGTTGCAGGGGCTGGTGATGCTCGATGCGCGGCTGGAGCCGGTGGTGGCCAAGGCCGGACCGGTGCCGCTGCGCCGCGCCGATCCCGGCTATCGCGGCATCGCTAATATCATCGTCTCGCAGATGGTCTCCAAGGCCAGCGCTGCTGCGATCTGGCGGCGCATGGAAGAGAAGCTGGGCGAGATTTCGGCCGAAGCCGTTCTTGCCGCTTCCGACGAGGATTGCCGCGAGCTCGGACTGTCGCGCGCCAAAGCCGAGGCTCTGCGTGCCGTGGCAAGGGCCGTCACAGTCAAGGAACTCGATCTGGCGGCGATCTGCTCGATCGAGGGCAGCGCCGCCATCCGGGAAATGACCTCGATCAAGGGTGTCGGCCGTTGGACCGCCGAAGTCTATCTCCTGTTCTGCGCCGGTCATCCCGACGTCTTTCCGGTCGGCGACGTGGCGCTGCAGAATGCCGTCGGCCATGCCCTGACGCTGGAGGTCAGGCCCTCGGCACGCGAGCTTGATTCGCTGACGGAGATCTGGGCGCCGTGGCGCAGCGTAGCCGCCCGGCTTTTCTGGGCGTATTATGCCACAGAAATGCGCCGGGACGGCCTGCCGGTGGCGCCGTAAGGCAAAAAGCGAATCTTTTGTTTCCTTTTTCCTTTTGGCTTCACAATCCTGACGCAACGCGCCTAATATAGAAGGTGCAGGTGCCGAATCGAGCAGGAGTATGCTGGCTTGACGATTGCAGTCTCACCACACGGCCTTCCAGCGCTCGTGCTGAACGCTGACTACAGGCCACTGAGTTATTATCCCTTGTCGCTCTGGTCCTGGCAGGACGCGATTAAGGCCGTTTTTCTAGACCGTGTGCACATCCTCGCAGAATACGATCATCAGGTTTCCTCTCCCAGCTTCTCCATGCGCCTGCCGAGCGTCGTCTGCCTGAAAAGCTATGTGCAGCCGTCGCGCCATCCCGCCTTCACCCGGTTCAACGTATTCCTGCGCGACCGGTTCGAGTGCCAGTATTGCGGCTCGCCGGATGATCTGACCTTCGATCACGTGGTCCCCCGCTGCTGCGGCGGCCAGACCACGTGGGAAAACGTCGTTGCCGCCTGTTCGCCCTGCAATCTGCGCAAGGGCGGCAAGCTGCCGCGTCAGGCGGGCATGTTCCCGCACCAGAAACCGTTCCACCCGACGGTACAGGACCTGCACAACAACGGCCGGCTGTTCCCGCCGAACCATCTGCATGACAGCTGGATGGACTATCTCTACTGGGATGTTGAACTGCAGCCCTGATGGCCTTTCGCCACGGACATTGATTGAAGAGCGACGGTGTAGGCCGCCGCCGACGCGGGCTTACGCCTTGGCAGCGCCACGCAGGGCGATGGCTGCCAGGATCAGGCTGGCGATGACGTTCCATCCCGCAAAGGAAAGCCCGAGAACGCGTAGCGCCGCATCCGTGCAGGAGGGGCCGTGCTTGCTGTCGAGATCGCCGAGCAGGTCGCCGACATTGGTCGATACGCCCGATGCCGAGGTTGCGCAGGTTGCGGGGCCTTCCCAGAAATGCCATTCGACGCCGGCGTGATAGACGCCAAGCCCGGCCCCGACCAGCATCAGGATGCCGACGATCGCGAGCAGCGACCGGGTCAGCCAGACCGGCAGTTTCAGGACAGACGTCACGATGGCGAGGATGCCGATCGGGATGCCCCAGTAATAGGGCGTGCGCTGCATCAGGCAGAGCGCGCAGGGGATATAGCCGCCAATATGTTCGAAGGCGAGCGCGCCGCCGACCGCTGCCGCCATGCCGAGCGTCGCGACGAGGGAGGGAGAAAGGCCCCTGGAAGGCTGGGTCAGGCTATCGCTCAAGACAAGGCTCCATCAGGCGTATCAGGCAAGAAAACGATAGGCCGCAAACATGGCGATCAGCAGGCCGGCAACGGCCGCCGCCAGCATGCCAAGCCGTTTTTCGATGAAATGGCGGATTTCCTCGCCATAGCGGCGCAACAGCCAGGCGAGCACGAAGAAACGCGCGCCGCGGGCGATGATCGCCGAAATGACGAACAGGCCGAGATTGATGTTGGCGGCGCCGGAAAGGATGGTCACCACCTTTATCGGCGGCAGATGCGCAAGTCCCGAGGTCACCAAAAGCAGCACGAGCGTCTCGTAGCCGACCGACGCCTTCAACTGCTCGAAGGCTTCCAGCTTGCCGTAGAAATGCAGGATGGGCTTGGCCAGCGTCTCGAAGGCGTAATGGCCGATATACCAGCCGGCGATGCCGCCGAGCACCGATGCCGCCGTCGCAACGAGAGCATAGCGCCAGGCGCGCTCCGGCCGGGCCAGTGCCATCGGCAGGAACAGGACATCGGCGGGAACGAGGAAGACGGAACTCTCGACGAAGGCGATGACGGCCAGCCAGACTTCAGCGGATTTCCGGGCGGCGAGCGACATCGTCCAGTCGTAAAGGTTACGGAGCATGCGGGCTTTCCAGTTAATCTCGAAGCCTTTTAGGCAGGATTGCCGGTGCTGTAAATGATTTGCTGCAGGTGCGAAGCGCACAGTTTTGTGATTCCGTCCGGCCCGATCGTCAAAATCCCGGTTGACCGGCCCGAAAGGCTTCGTGTACACGCTTTTTGCTACCTCACAGGTATCCGTGCCCCATTGGCGGAACTGGTAGACGCGCTCGACTCAAAATCGAGTTCCGAAAGGAGTGCTGGTTCGATTCCGGCATGGGGCACCATTCATCCATTTCAGCCTTTGATTTTCCTGGTCTTTTTGTCGTTTTTGTCCCATTTTTGTCCACCCCTGAACAGGTGGGACAATTTCAGTGCTATTTTTGTTCCGGACCGAGCTTGCCGCTCAGCCATGCGCCTGCGGTTCGCTTTTCGGGTGTAAACCGACCTGCGCCAGGGAGCGCGAGTACCGGCACAGCCGGCCCGGGACAGCCGCCAAACCTAACGCGCGTCTGTGGGGGACCTATGAGGCCCTAATTGGATAAGAATTCTGAGTGCCGACGAAGGGCCATGCCTACAAACAGCATAGCCATGAACATCATAAGCATGGTCAAAGCGAAGATGCGAAGGAAGTTTACGAGGGGAGAAGTTTTAATCCGAGAAAGCTGATTGACAGGCACTCCGCGCGGTTTTGTCACCAGCAATCCAAGATACCCGAAAAACGTGCCAACCAGAAACATGGCCATATAAGGGTCCATCCAGTCCGGGACTCTTATACGGCGGGTAAGAGTGAACGCGAATGCTTGATTGGCCGAAAGCAACGTCAAAGAGGCGAAGAAGCAAACTGATTTTGCGTACTTAGAAAGATTCATGGATTGCTGCCCCAACTCACCACGACCGAGAGGTCGCTAGCGTCTCATAGCGCACGTGACAGTCAAGGATTAGGGGTATCGTCTAAATGGGGTAGAAACGGCCTTTGTGAGCCTCAAACAGAAAAGGCCGGGCTACCCCGACCTTTTGTGGTCGCCCTACGCCGCTGCCAGTACATCCGTGGTCAACGGCGCTAGGGAACCGCCTGATACCAATGTAGGGCTCGATTGCGACACCGGCAAGTCTGCACGCGCTCACCCGTTGATACGGCCGTCCATCATTTCTTGATCACGACGTTCGACCGCCGTTACAGCAAGTTCCTTAGACGCCGCATAGCCCTGTTGCACATCAAACTGGTTGGTGTCGGGCCCGCCGGCATTTGACCACCTCCACGCTCCTTCGGTTTCAAGTCGTCCCTCGAGTGTCACTCTGCCGATCATTCGCTCGCCTTCGTAGCCAACAAAATCGTGGTCAGGCGAGAAATACATTGAGATCCAATAATATTCATGTGGTGCGGTATCAGGAGGCATCACTGGTCACTCCTTCGCGTGCGCAAGGTTGCCGTCGCCCCAATTGTGCCCTTTGACCGGCCGCAGGATGCGCCCCGTATCTAGAAAAGGAAAGGCGATACTTCGCCGAGGCAAGATAATGTGGGACATCGCAGTAAAAAAGCATAGAGTTTTGGCACAATGCTCGCTTGCCCCACATTAAGCTAGGCCATTGATTTTACTCGCCTCCGGCACTCCGGCATGGGGCACCATTACCCTTTTCAAGCCTGGATTTGATTTGGTTTTTTTGCCGTTTGCCTAACCGTCGGCATGTGGGCGGACCTCAGTCGTGTCCAACTTTCAAAATATCGGCATCCCACTGTGGCAGAATCGCTGCAGCCATTGATTTCAGGAGGTGCTAATACTTCACTCGTGAATGCGGCGCGACCTGACCCACCCCGCGTGTTAGTTGCGGGGTGGTGCGTCTCCTGGTCGCCGCGGGGCCGGTGCACGCACAGCGCCGCGGTTTGGTGATGCTCGTGCTTCAATCCTGCCGCGTAGTGGCACCTCGCTCGAAGCTCGGCGTCCAGCCGCGTGTAAAGCCGATGCTCATGGCAATCCGGGTCAATGCCAGCTGCTCGCGCAGATGACGGCAGTCCTCGATCAGCATGCCGATCGTGGCGCGAACATCGCCGTCATGAAATGCCAGCGCGGCGGCGATCTCATCGACCGGCTCGGCATATTGAATGTCATGCGCAATGGCATCGATCGTCGGCACGGCGTCTCCTTTCCCCTGTGCATAGACAGTGGATATCCTGTGGATAGATTTTCAAATTGGCGGCCGCATCGCCATGCATGTTCCTATTATGTTCTTGTCGCGGGGAGAGTCAACCGTCGTTTTCGGAACCTATTTTTCACGATTCCGTTATTAGTTTAGTTTCACTGAAAGAGATCGAATGCAGGAGGCAGACATGAAAAGTGTGGTTGATAAGCTTCTCGCTGCGGCGTTGATTGTTGCCGGTGTCGTGACCGCGTTCCCATCAGCGCCATTGGCGCAGTCGATGGACTTGTACATCGGGCCGGGCGGCCCCAATTTGGAATATCGAGATCCATATCGAAGGGACTATGAATGGCGAGGCGGCTGCAGCGAACGACAAGCCATCCGCCGCGCCTACAGGCTCGGAATGCGCGATCCTGCTATCGCGTCCATGGGACGCCGGCAGATCGTCGTTGATGGTATCGGTCGTCGTGGCGAATACACGAAACTGCGCCTTGCAAATCGGGAAGGCTGCCCGCGTATAGGATGACGCTTGTCGTCGGGCACGCCGCAGGGGCTGCCGGAACGCCGACGCGCGTGTCGAGTTCCATTGAATTGGGCGGGGCCAGCGCGGAAAACCGAATTGAAGCACTGGCCCCTATGGCACGAAGCCGACAAGGATAGCCTACCATCTTGCGGTTGCAGTAAACAACGTGGCAGAGGTCGTAAGAACTACCGCTTTAGGGTTATGAACAACGCCAGCGGCGGATGAATGCCCGTTCGCCACGCATTATTTTGATCAAACAGGTTCGGCCATTACAGCCAAAGCGTTCTTGACGTGCTCTTTTTGAGAGGCGCGGTCGTCCTCCATGCGGAGGTCGTCCTCCATGCGGGTCGATAAACCGGAATCCCGTGCATTGCCGCCTCCATGGGTTGGTGCGAAAATCAGACCCAGCTACCCCTGTCCAAACGAAAGGTTGGGGCTGCGGAGGAACCACCGGACCGTGGAGCACGACAGGAGGATTCCAGTGGGCAGGATATTGACGCTCTTCGTTTCGCTTTGCCTGAGCATCCCGGCATGGTCGCACGACATCTATGAAGTCGCATGCTGCGCTGGGCGCGATTGCAAGCCTATACCGGCAAGTGACGTTAAGCCAACCAAGAGCGGATGGCTCGTGCGGGCGACCGGCGAGGTCATCAGCTACAATACCTGGCCTCTCAAGCGGTCTCCTGACGGTCAGTTTCATCGGTGCGCCGCCTTCAATGATTTCGGTCCCAAAGGGCGAACCAAGTGCCTCTATATTCCGGATATGGGCGAATGAGGCGGCATGGAGGTGCCCTGCGTCTCTAAGATCGCGGGGGGGTAAGGCGGCGTTCGCCTGGTGCGTGCAAAACGTAACTTGCTTAACTTGAATACAATCAATAGGCGTGCATGCAGTGGATACTTTGAGCCAATTGCCCCAATTCAGCACAGGCCCAGCAGGCTGTTAACCGCCACTCTGCATCGTTATTGCAAAATGTCTGATGGATGCTCAGTCTGGCGCAAATCAGTCCCCAATCGGCACATGGAGATCGAACATGTCCCAGTCTGCTACGTCCGGCGTGGTTTTCGATGATGTTGAAGCGCTTTCCGGTGCCCTGTTCTCCTGGTGTGCGGAACGAAGCATTCACCTGCGCAGCCAGGAGGGCGTCAGCGCCGCCGGCGCGGTCATCGATCTGTTCTTCGCAGGCTACACGACGCAGGATGAAATCCTCGGCGCGCTGAGCGATCGCCACGGCGAGATGGTCTTCGCTTCGTAAGGCGGCTCACGTCGCGCCGGTGCGGCCGAACGTACTATGCGCATTCGGTGGTCCCGCGCCGCAGGACCGCTCGCCTGACCGTCAGACGATGAAGAAGTCGGCGGCCGTCAGGGCAAGGTTCTTGCTGATCGTCGCAAAATACACGGAGCCCCCGGCGGCGCTGCCGTTGCTGTCGTAGAACAGTTTTCCGGTGTCAGTCTCGTAGATGATGCGGTCAGACCCGTCATGAGCGAGGCCCGCCGTGCTTTTGTAGAATTGCGCCGATGTCAGCGTGCGGGTACCGGTAATTTCCGTAAAGATCGCATTCTCGAGGCGTATCGTGTCGTCGATGACGTTAAAACCCTGAATTTTGTCGACGTTGGTCAACCTGTTGAGCGTGGTATTGAAGAAGAACGTGTCCCTTCCGCCTTCGCCGCTCAATATGTCCTTGCCCAGGCCACCGGCGAGAAAATCGTTGCCGCCACCTGCTCTCAAGAAGTTCGCTGCCGAATTGCCTATGAGTTTGTCGGCGGCATCTCCGGTGCGCGCGTTCTCGATACTGGTCAGCGTGTCGGCCTTTCCGAAGCCGTCGATTGCCTTGCCTTTCTGAAGATCTACGGTAACGCCGCCTGTGCCGCCGCGCCGGTCGTCGCGATGATACAGCGCGGTGTCCGAACCGAGGCCGCCGTTGATCTTATCGGCGCCGCCAAGCCCCATGAATGATTCATTGACGCCTGAGCCCTTGAAGATGTCGGCGAACTGCGTTCCGCGGAACTGTTCGAACTCAGTGAATGTCTCGGTGTTGCCCCACGGGTCGATGACCTTTTTGGTGCTTGCATCCAGATTGATGCCGCGGAAGGCCGTCGATGTCCAATAGGCGTCATCGAAATTGAGCGTGTCGAAACTACCGCCGTTGCCGTCATAGCTGTCCTTGCCTTCGCCGCCATACACGAAGTCGTTGCCCGAACCGCCGATGAACTTGTCGTTGCCGCCATATCCGATGAGGTCCTGGTCGCCGGCACTGCCTTTCAAGATGTCGTTTCCACTCATCAGGAGTTGCGCGACCTCATGCGGGGTCGAGACATCGACGGCATCGGAGAAAGCCTTGAGCAGGATATTCAATCCCGTCAGCACCTGCATCCTCGTGGTGCCGTCGTTGAGGTAGACCGCGATGGCGGTAATCGTCCCGCCGGTCGGGTCACCGTTGGAATCAAATGCAAACCCGGTGCCAATCAGTTTCAGTTTCAATCCGTTGGCAAGGTCGTAGTCGATGGCCGTCGATGTCGTGGTGCCCCGGACCGCATCATTGGCGTTAACAATTTCCTCGAAAAATGGCATGTAGTCGAAACCCGGCAGCGGGGGGCTATAATGATCCGGATATACGCCACCTGGGAAAAACGATGTGAAAGTTGCCACCTAAAAATCCTCCCCGTCAAATTTAGATAATTTACCTAAATTAGTATTTGATAATGTTATCGCGGTAAAGTCGCACACCAAGCGTCGGCGCTACGTCCAGAGTTGAAGTCCCTCCCACAGAAGTGTTAGGTGCGTTGCAACAACACATCTTCCGGCGGGCTCATGCTTCCCATCAGCGATACCTATGAGGACCTGCGGCGGGACTTCCGCTGGCAGATTCCGGAAAAATTCAATATCGGCACCGCTGTCAGCGACTTGTGGGCCGCGCGTGAGCCCGCGCGGGTCTGTCTGCAGCATTTCAGTCCCGACGGCGCACATCGGTCGCTGACTTATGGTGCTTTTGCTGCGCGTTCATCTTCATTCGCCCATGGGCTTCAGGCAGAGGGCGTCTTGCCCGGAGACCGGGTCGCGATCCTCTTGCCGCAGAGCTTCGAAACGGCCATCGCCCATGCCGGCATCTACAAGCTCGGGGCCATCGCCCTGCCGCTGGCGCTGCTGTTCGGGATCGAGGCGCTCGAATACCGGCTGCGCGATGCCGGTGCCGCGGCTGTCGTTACCAATCGTTTCGGCCTGGAAAAGATCGCGGCCATCCGCCCGCGGCTGCCGGACCTGAAATGCGTCGTGCTCGTCGATGCCGAGGCGCCGGAAACCATCGCCTTTACCACGCTGGCGGAGGGCCATTCGCCGGTTTTCATCGCTGCGGACACGACGCCGGACGATCCCGCGATGATGATCTACACCTCGGGCACGACCGGGCCGCCGAAGGGCGCGCTGCATGGGCATCGCGTTCTGCTTGGCCATATCCCCGGCTTCCAGTTCCATCATGCTTTCCTGCCGCAGCCGGGCGACCGGATGTGGACGCCGGCCGACTGGGCCTGGGCGGGCGGGCTCCTGAATGCGCTGCTGCCGTCGCTTCTGCTTGGCGTTCCCGTCGTGTCGTCGCCCGGCCAGAAGTTCGATCCGCACATGGCCTTCCGCATTCTGGAGGAGATGGACGTTCGCAATGTCTTCATCCCGCCGACGGCATTGCGGCTGATGAAGGCGGTCGAAAATCCCCGCTCTCTCTTTAGGCTCAACCTGCGCACCATCGGCTCAGCCGGGGAGACGCTCGGGCGCGAAACCTGGCAGCAGGCGAGCGAGGCCTTCGGCGTGCCCGTCAACGAGTTCTACGGTCAGACCGAATGCAATATCGTTCTGTCTTCGGCCGCCAATCTCGGCGTGCTCAAACCCGGCTCGATGGGGAAGGCAGCACCGGGCCACGACGTGGCGATCATCGACGCTAAGGGCAGGGAGCTTCCCGCCGGCACCGTCGGTCAGGTTGCGGTGCGCCGTCCCGATCCGGTGATGTTCATCGGCTATTGGCGAAACGACGCGGCGACGGCTCAAAAATTCATCGGCGACTGGATGACGACTGGCGATCAGGGCGTCCAGGACGAGGAAGGCTACATCACCTTCTTCGGCCGCGACGACGATGTCATCACCTCGTCCGGCTATCGCATCGGTCCCGGCGAGATCGAGGACTGTCTGGCCGGCCATCCGGCGATCCAGCTCGCCGCCGCGATCGGCAAGCCCGACCCGGTGCGCACCGAAATCGTCAAGGCCTACGTCGTGCTGAAACCTGGGCATGCGGCAAGCGCGGAGCTTGCC
>UCOA01000227.1 GCA_900474095.1 Hyphomicrobiales bacterium
AGCGAAGCGGAGGGGAGGGGTTCTTGTTCTCAAACAGAAAGACCCCTCCCCAACCCTCCCCACAAGGGGGAGGGAGTAAACTCACACCAGCGGCAGCGGCCCGTCGTTCTTGATCTCTTCCATCACGGCATAGGTGCGCGTCTCCTTGACGCCCGGCAATGTCCAGAGCACCTGGCCTAAGAAATTGCGGTAGGCGTGCATGTCCTCGAAGCGGGTCTTGACGAGATAGTCGAAGCCGCCGGCGACCATATGGCATTCGAGCACGGCCGACGCCTGTTTTATGGCGATGGCGAATTTGTCGAAAACTTCCGGCGTCGTCTTGTCCAGCATGACCTCGATGAAGACGAGAAGCCCAAAGCCCAGCTTGTGCGGATCAAGCCTTGCACCGAAACCGGAGACATAGCCCTCCTTCAAGAGGCGGCGCAACCGCTCGCTGGTCGCGGTGGGAGAGAGGCCGATGCGGTCGGACAGTTCCAGGTTGGTGATCCGGCCGTCCGCCTGCAGGATGTGAAGTATCCGCCGGTCGATCTTGTCTATCTCATGCATCAGCTCGCGATCCTTAACCGTCACGCAGCCAGTCGCATTTCCGCAAGCTTCACCCAATAGGAGATGCCGTGCGGGATCGCTTCGTCGTTGAAGTCATAGGCGGGATTGTGCAGGCCGGCGGTGTCGCCGTTGCCGATGAAGATGAAGGCGCCGGGGCGGGCGAGCAGCATGTAGGAAAAGTCCTCGCCGCCCATCATCGGGTCGAGATCGGCCGACACCTTCGTTTCCCCGACAATGCTTGCCGCGGCCGACAGCGCATGGCCGGTCTCCTCCCGGTGATTGACCGTCACCGGATAATTGCGGCCATAGGACACCCGGACCTTGGCGCCATAGGCGGAGGCGAGGCTTTCCGAAATCTGCTTGAGGCGCGTTTCGGCGAGATCGCGGACCTCAGGCCTCAGCGTGCGAACGGTGCCGGCCAGCGAAGCCTGCTCGGGAATGATGTTGTGGGCAAAGCCGGCGTTGAATTTGGTGACCGACACGACGACCGAGGCAAGCGGATCGACGGTGCGCGAGGCAATCGTCTGCAGGGCATTGACGATCTGCGAGCCGATGACGATCGGGTCGATGGTCTTGTGCGGTTGCGCCGCATGGCCGCCGCGGCCGTCGATGGTGATGGTGAATTCATCGGTGGAGGCCATGATCGGGCCGACGCGGGTGCCGAACTGGCCAAGCGGCATGCCGGGCATGTTGTGCATGCCGTAGACTTCCTCGATGGAAAACCGTTCCATCATGCCGTCCTTGACCATCTCGTTGCCGCCCCCGCCGCCTTCTTCGGCCGGCTGGAAGATCACGGCGACCGCCCCCTTGAAGTTGCGGGTCTCCGCCAGGTACTTTGCGGCACCCAGCAGCATGGCGGTATGGCCATCATGGCCACAGGCGTGCATCTTGCCGGGCACGGTGGAAGCCCAGGGCTTGCCGCTCGTCTCGGTCATCGGCAGGGCGTCCATATCGGCGCGCAGGCCGATCGTGCGGCCGTCGCCGTGATTGCCCCTGATCAGACCGACGACGCCGGTGCGGCCAAGGCCGGTCACGATTTCGTCAACCCCGAATTCCCTCAGTTTATTTTCGACGAAGGCTGCCGTATTTTCCACGGCGAACAGAAGTTCCGGCTTCGTGTGCAGGTGTCGGCGCCATTCGGTGACTTCGTTCTGGAGCTCTGCTGCGCGGTTGAGAAGGGGCATTGTTGGTTCCTGTGGGTCCATTGCGGGCATAGGGTACGGGATTTTTGGCATCGACGCGGAAGAATGGTCTTTGCCATTACCTCGCCATATAGGTTAAATAGCGGGACGATACGAGGCAATTCCCGAAATTTCGAGGTCTGATTGTGGTGACGAATGGAATCCGGACGAGCGGCAAGGTGAAGCTGATTTCCGTGCTGGCAGGGGCCTGCGCGGCGCTTCTTGCGACCGCCATGCCGGTCGCAGCCAATCCAAAACTGGTCGTCGACGTGAGTTCGCTGAAGGTTTACGAGCAGCAGGACATCTATCAGAAGTGGTATCCGGCCTCGCTCACCAAGCTGATGACGGCCTATACGACGTTCCGCGCCTTGAAATCCGGTCAGCTGACGCTCGAATCGCCGGTGGTGATGTCGAAGAACGCGGCCGGCGAGCCGCCGAGCAAGATGTTCTACAAACCCGGCCAGGCGGTGACGCTCGATAGCGCGCTGAAGATGCTGCTGATCAAGTCGGCAAATGACATCGCGGTTGCGATCGGCGAGACGGTCGCAGGCTCCGAGCCTGCCTTCGTCAACCTGATGAATGCCGAAGCCAAGCGGATCGGCATGACCTCGTCGCATTTCATCAACCCGAACGGCCTGCCGGGCGCCGGCCAGTACACGACGGCGCGCGATCTTGCGGTGCTCGCGGTCACCATCAAGCGCGAGTTTCCGCAATACGCCCCCTATTTCGCCTATGAAGGCTTCACCACGGGCAAGAAGAATTACCCCAATCTCAACATGCTGATCGGCCGCTTCGATGGCGCCGACGGCATGAAGACCGGCTTCATCTGCGCCTCCGGCTTCAATCAGGTCTCGTCGGCGACGCGCAACGGCCGCGCGGTCGTTTCCGTCGTGCTCGGTGCCGAAAGCCTCGGCGGCCGGGCGGATGAATCGGCGCGGTTGCTGCAGCTCGGCCTGACGTCGACCGGCGCCGGCAAGCCCGGTCTTGGCCAGATTGCGCCCTACGGCCAAACCCGCGACATGGTCGCCGATGTCAGCAAGGAAATCTGCAATCCGAAGGCCGCAAAGATTCGCTCCGAAAACCGGGACGAAGTCGGCCGGCAGAAACTGCTGTCGCCCTATATCCACGAGATTAGCCGCCCGCTGAACCTCGTTGCCGCTGGTCTTATCCCCGGCACGGAAAAGGTCGTCGATCTCAAGGGACAGACCGAGACCGCGCAGGGCGACGTTGCCAATATTCCGATCCCGGTCCCCCGTCCGGTTTTTTAAGCCCTCTGTCCCGATCGGATAAGATATGAGCTCCGTCCTCAACGCTGTGCCGGTGTCGATACTCACCGGTTTCCTCGGTGCCGGAAAGACCTCGCTGCTCAACCGGCTGCTGAAGGATCCTGATCTCACCGACACCGCCGTGATCATCAATGAGTTCGGGGATGTTTCGCTGGACCACCTTTTGGTCGAGGCGTCGAGCGACGGCATCATCGAGCTCTCGGACGGATGCCTCTGCTGCACCGTGCGCGGTGAACTGGTCGATACGCTCGCTGATCTGATGGACCGGATGCAGACGGGCAAGATCAAGCCGCTGAAGCGTGTCGTCATCGAAACCACCGGTCTTGCCGATCCGGCGCCGGTGCTGCAATCAGTGATGGGCAATCCGGTCATCGCCCAGAGCTACAGGCTTGATGGCGTCGTTACGGTCGTCGACGCGGTCAACGGGCTTTCGACGCTCGACAATCACGAGGAAGCGGTCAAGCAGGTTGCCATGGCCGACAGGCTGGTGATCAGCAAGGTATCGCTCGCGTTACCGGATGCGGTGATCTCGCTGCAAGCGCGCCTGAGAGCCCTCAATCCGCGCGCGCCGATGATCGACGGCGACTTGCCTGAAGCAGGAAAGGCCGAGCTTTTCCATTGTGGGCTCTATGATCCGGCGACCAAGATCGCCGATGTCGATCGCTGGCTTCAGGACGAGGCCATGGCAGGTCACCACCACCATGACCACGACGACCACGATCATCATGACCATGCGCACTGTGACCATGAGCCCCATCACGGTCAGCACGGCCATGACGAAAACCGCCATGGCGCGGATATCCGCTCCTTCAGCATCGTTCACGACCGCCCGATCGATCCGATGGCGCTGGAGATGTTCGTCGACCTCCTGCGCTCCGCCCACGGTGAAAAGCTGCTTCGGATGAAGGCGATCATTGCCATGTCCGACAATCCGGACAGGCCGCTGATCCTGCACGGCGTGCAGACGGTGTTCCATCCGCCGCAGCGCATGGCCGCCTGGCCGGACCCCACTGACCGCCGCACCCGCATGGTGCTGATCACCAAGGATCTGCCGGAGATCTTCGTGCGTGATCTTTTCGACGCCTTCACCGGCAAGCCGCGCATCGACCGTCCGGACCGGCAGGCGCTGGAGGACAATCCTCTGGCGGTGCCGGGCCTTAGGCTGTGAGTCCTTCGCCCGCTGCGGGCTGGCCCGCCAAGGTCTCCGGATGAATGGTAGAGTGTGCCCGTTCGCGCATGACGAATGTGGCAATGAGAAAAGCCTGAACCAACATCAAAATATACGCGGCAAGAATGATCGCGCACGGCACGACAAAATTCAGTTGCGGAGCCGCGCCAAGTATCACCGGTACGGTCCATGACACGATCGAGATGACGCCGCATCCGATCAACGCCACCTTGGTTCCCGGCTTGATTCCGGTGAGCAATTGGCTGCCAATTCGCTGGCGGAGGAATGGCAGGACGAATCGGTGGATCGCCAGGCCATTGATGGTCAGGATGCCGACAATGGCTATATTGGCCCATATTTTCGGATTCATCAGTTTGTCCGGCTCGGCCACCGCATAGAGCGCCAGAAATCCGGCGCCGGAAAGCCAGAGGAGCAACAGCCCCGAGGCGACGAAGCGGCTGATCCATTCCACGTTTGCCGCCAGTTCGGCGCTCACCACCATCCGGCGATACCGCGATAACATCAAATCGAGAAAGACCGCGCCGCCAAATCCCAATACCAGACCGGCGAAATGGAACAGTCTCAGCAACGTCCGGATGTAGGAGACGAGCGCCGGCGTCGGCAGAAGAAGCGTATCCAGTGCAGCCAATTTCATCTCCCGTGTAGGCGCGCGGATACGTTCGCACCTCGGGCAGGTGTGTCAGACATGCACGGACCTTGTCGTCGTTCAGGTTCGGTCGCCATCCGGATCGACGGCCGGCGCCAGACGGGCAGGTTCTATTTAATGGCCAGCATCACTGTCAAGTATATGGAGTTGCTAATTGAGCGTTTTCCGCAGCGCGCCAGAGCATGATGCCGAAAAGTGTAAGCGGTTTTCGGACGACATCATGCTCTACTTGTTTGATTCTAGAGCGGATTCAGATTTTAGGTCGATTCGACTTAAAATCAGCCGGCTCTAACCGCGGGCTCAGCCCTTCTTGCGGATCACGAACCGATGGCCGCCAGCCAGTGCTTCGGATTGCTCCAGCCGATGGCCTTCCTCATTGCAGAAATGCGGAATATCGATGACAGCCATCGGATCGGTCGTCTCGACCGTGATCAACTCGCCGGGGGCAAGGGCTTTCATGCGCTTGCGGGTCTTCAGAACCGGCAGGGGGCATTTCAGCCCCTTGAGGTCATAAATCAGGCTGTCCGCATCGGGCATCAATTGCCCCAGAGCTTCCAGAACGGCCGTTTCTTCGGCTGCTGTTCTGCAACGACCTGTTCGGTCACGGGTGCGGTCTCGGCGGTTGCCCGTTGTGCGGCCGCTTCAGCCGGCTTCCGCGCCATTTCGGCGTCAGCGGGCTGAGCTGTGAGCGGCTCGGGTTTCCGCGCGTCGTCGCCGTTCTTGGAGAAGAGGCGGCCCCAGAAACCCTTGCTGGCGGTCGCCTGCCCGGCAACGCCCTGCTGCGCCACCGGGGCAGCCTCGGTTGTGGCCCTTGCCTGCGTTGCGGCTTCGACCGGTCTCTGTGTCGTTTCGGTGCCAGCCGCCCGGGCCGTGGCAACCAGTGCCGGTTGCTGAGCGGCATCGACGGGCGCCGCTGCAACAGGCTCCAGCTTCTGCGCGCCATCACTTCCACCACTGGAGAACAGGCCCCCCCAGAAGCTCTTCCTGGCAGCGGTCTGTTCGACCGCGGCCGTTTCAACCGGGCGCGGTAGCGGGTTTTCGGCCGGCACTGGCACAGTCTTGCCGTTGCGGGTGGACTTCTCCAGCTCGGCCTTCTGGATTTCGATCGCCTTCTTGGCTTCTTCCAGTTCGCGGCGGCGGGCTTCCTGCTTTTCGAGGTCGGCGACCTTCATCAGCTTGCCGGCGTCGAGCGACGTGCCGGTCGGCGCGTAGGCGAGTTCCTTGCCGACGCGCTGCTTGGCGACGATCGCCTTGCGCTCGGCTTCGCTCGGCTCGTACCAGACCATGCCGTCGAGCTTCCTGATCGCCTTGGCATAGTCGTCATTATATTTCTTGTTGTAAGCAGCGAGTGCTCCCTGCATGACCGCAGGCGTCGACATTGCCGGGCAGGGGCCCGTCGGGCTGAACTTGCCGTCGGTCTGCTGGTTGAAGACGTATTTCTTCTCGCAGATATTGATTTCGGGCGGGCGCTTGGTGATCTCGAACTGGTCGTAGCCGGGTTTCAGCATGTTCCAGAAATCGATGTTCGGACTGTTGCGGTGCCGCGCCATGTTTTCCGCGGTCATGCGGAAGGGCAGGGCCTGCAGCTGGACCGCCTGCTGGCCGCCTTTGTAGGCGTCGCGAGCAAGCGCGAAGATTTCCTGCATCTGCTCGTCGGTCATCGAGTAACAACCGGACGAGGAGCAGGCGCCGTGGATCATCAGGTTCGAACCGTGACGGCCGTTGGCCTGGTCGAAGCGATTGGGATAACCGGTATTGATCGCCAGGTAGTAGCTGGAATGCGGGTTCATCTGGCCCGGGGCGATGGGGTAGAAGCCTTCCGGCGCCTGCCGATCGCCTTCCTTGACCTTCGGGCCGAGCTTGCCCGACCAGGCGCAGATCTTGTACTGGCGCAGCATTTCGAAGCGATTGGAGGCATTCGCCTTCCAGACCTCGAGCACGCCTTCTTCCTTGAAGATGCGCAGCATGATCGGCGATTCCTTCGCCATGCTCATTGCCTGCATCTTCTGCACGATCTTGCCGGAAAGCTGGTAGTTTACCTTGCTCGAGACCTTCTTGAGATCGACATCGACCGTATCCATCGCCTCATTGGCGGTGCAGCCCGCGAGCAGCGCGGCGATGGCGGCGGTGGCAACAAGATGTGTCAGACGCATCGGCAAAGGCCCATAGAGAAAACGATTGAACGTGACGCTCCCGCAGAGGCGGACCACGGAGAATCAATACGTCCTTAATACTTCACAAAATATTAACCTTGCAGACCCGCCTTACGCCAGCCGTTCCAACGCCAAGATTATGGCCAAGGTTGGACCGTGGCCATAATTTGCCCGGCCAACCCCGCGCAATTCATGGATAGGTCTAAAGCTGGCGGCCGATCGCCAGATATTTCTGCCGCCGGTCGGCGCGCAACTGCTCACCGGTGCGGCCGGACAGTTCCTTCAGCGCATCGGCGATCACCGTGCCGGTCTTTGCGATGACCGCGTCCGGATCGCGGTGCGCGCCGCCAATCGGCTCCCC
>UCOA01000003.1 GCA_900474095.1 Hyphomicrobiales bacterium
CTGGCGGCCGCCGGCCGAGATGAAAGCGCGCACGCCGGACCTCCCCGAGCTTGTGCCTGCCGGCCCGTTCAATCCGCTCGGCGCCCGCGGGATCTATCTCTATCGGGGAAGTGCCGACACGCTTTATCGCATTCATGGAACCAACGATCAGTCGACGGTCGGCGGATTCGCATCCTCGGGATGCTTCCGCATGAGCAATGCCGACGTGATCGATCTCTATAGCCGGGTGAAGGTCGGAGCCACGGTGATTGTGAAATAGTCGACCAGGGGGAAAACTGATGACGAGCGGGTTCATCGGGCGTTTTTACAAGCAGCGACAGGCAGAAGGCGAAGAGCATTCGGAGATTGTCGATCTCTCCACGAATGCAGCAGAGAAGGAACCGATGCCGCTATTGCAGGCTGTCGGCGGACCTGTAACGGCCGGAGAGGAAACCGCGCTCGGCCGGGATATGGTGGCCGAGCGGGTCAACCTGCATCGCTATCTGTTGGACCGCATCAATCTCGGCATTCTCGACATGCTCGACAATGAAGAGATTGCCACCGAGATCCGGCCGTTGGTCAAGGATTATATCCGGCAGAACAATTTCCCGCTCAACGCCAAGGAAATCAACGATCTGATCCATGACATTACCGACGAGATGCTCGGGCTCGGGCCGATCGAGCCGTTGCTGACCGATGATACGATCGCCGATATTCTGATCAACGGTCACAACAGCGTCTATGTGGAGCGGTCCGGCAAGCTCGAGAGCACGGCGGTCCGCTTCAAGGACGAGGACCATCTGCTGCGCGTGATCAACAAGATCGTTTCCGCCGTCGGACGCCGCGTCGATGAATCGACACCCCTCGTCGATGCCCGTCTCAAGGACGGGTCGCGCGTTAACGTGGCCATCAGGCCGATCTCGGTGGACGGGCCTCTCGTTTCGATTCGCAAGTTCACGCGTTCGCCCCTGACGCTGGAGCGCCTGGTCGAATACGGCGCCATGGCCAATGCGATGCGCATCCTGCTGAGCGCCGCAGTCAAAGGCAAGGTGTCGATGATCATCTCGGGCGGTACCGGCTCGGGCAAGACGACCTTGCTCAATGCCCTGTCGTCCCAGATCTCAGAGAGGGAGCGTCTGATCACGATCGAGGACGCGGCCGAACTCCAGCTGCAGCAGCCACATGTCGGGCGGCTGGAAACCCGGCCGCCGACGCTTGACGGCCGCAACGAGATTCGTCAGCGCGAACTCCTCAAGAACGCGCTGCGCATGCGTCCGGATCGCATCATCGTCGGCGAAGTGCGCGGCGAGGAGGCATTCGACATGCTGCAGGCGATGAATACGGGGCACGAGGGATCGATGACGACCATTCATGCCAACACCCCGCGCGATGCCGTCGGCCGTCTCGAGCAGATGGTCGGCATGGCCGGCATGCCGATGTCCCAGCTCAGCGTCCGTTCACAGATAGCATCTGCGATCACGCTCATCGTCCAGGTTCAGCGCCTCAGCGACGGCACGCGCAAGGTCGTCTCGATTTCCGAAATCACCGGTATGGAAGGGGAAGTCGTCCAGATGCAGGAGATCATGAAATTCAAGAAAACCGGCACAGGTGACGATGGCCGCATTCGCGGGGAATTCCGCGCTACCGGTCTTCGTCCCCGGTTCGTCGAAGAATTCGCGGAACTCGGGATCATCGTCCCGGCGGCGATCTTCGATCCGGGGACACCTCTGCAAGCAGGGCGGGCTAGCTGATGTCTCTGACCTTGCTCCTTGTCTATGGCGCCGTCTTCATCGCGGCGCTGATTTCCGCCGAAGCGGTGTTGCGCAGCTACTTCACGACATCCGAACGCCACAGGGCGGTGAACCATCGTTTAAGCCTGCTTGACGGAAGTGTCGATCGGCGCAAGACCTACCACGACATGCTGAAAGAGCGTGGCGTTGACGAAAATTGGCGATCGCTGCCGCTGATGCAGCGGCTCCGGCGGTTCTATGCGCAGTCGGGGATCAAGTTCGATGCAAAGCGGTTTGTGCTCTATGCAATAGCCGGTGCACTGGCCGTCTGGCTGGTCGTTCAGTTTCTGGTGCCGAGCAATCTGATCCGGATTCCGATCTTCGTGGCGGTATGCTTTCTCATTCCCGTCCTCGTCGTCTGGCGAGTACGCGCGATCCGGATGCGCAGATTTACCCAGAAACTCCCCGAGGCGCTTGATGTTGCCGTTCGCAGCCTCGCAGCCGGGCATCCGCTGCCTGCGGCGATTGCTCTTGTCGCACGCGAAATGCCCGATCCGGTCGGCTCCGAATTTGGTCTGCTATCCGACGAACTGACCTATGGCGTGGTGCTGGAGGATGCGCTCGTCAACCTGGCAGATCGCGTCGGCGTGGAAGACCTGAACCTGTTGGCGATATCGCTGAGCGTCCAGGCCGGAACCGGCGGTAACCTCGTCGAAATCCTGCAAAATCTCTCGAAGACGCTGCGCGACCGGTACATGCTGAAGGCGAAGGTCAAGTCGATTACGTCGGAGGGACGGATCACGGCGATCTTCATGTCGCTCTATCCATTCCTTCTTTACGGAATGATCAAGACGCTTTCGCCGACCTACTTCGACCCGGTTTGGGAAAGCGGTTACGGACCGACCGTCGTTACCGTGTTGCTGTGTGTAATGGCCGTCGGAAACATCATTCTCTACAAGATGGTCAACTTTGAATACTGAGGCTGCGATGTTCGGTGAGTACGGAATATATCTCGTTGTATTTTTTTCGGTGCTGATCTTTTCCGCCACCGCGTCTGAACTTGTCTTCAGGCGGCGCGCAGTCGGTGTCCGTGTGTCGGAAACCGCGGCGAAGGCGAGGGGCGAAGAACCCCATTTTAGCGATGCGGCAATTGCCGACCTCGGCGAGGCGGAGAATCGTCTGATCCGCCGCTACTTCGAGATTACCCGGCGCGACACGAATGCCAATTCCACGCAGAACCGCCTGATCCGCGCCGGATATTTCAGCGCCAGCGCGGTAACGACGTTCCAAATGGTCCGCGCACTCACATGCCTTGCGGCGCTGGTCGCAACCGTCTGGACCGTCGATCGTTACTTTCCCGAGATGTCTCGGCTGTCGGCCCTGATCGTTGCGATGTTTGCCGCTGGCATCACCTTCATTTTGGTCAATATCTATATCGACCGGCGCGGCCAAGCCAAGGAGCGGGAGTACCGGCGTCTCTTTCCCGATTTCATGGACATGTTGATTGTCTGTCTGGATGCCGGCATGAGCCTCGAGGCGGCGGCAAACCGCGTCGCCCGGGAATTCGTCAGCAAACGGCAGGATTTCGGCCTGCATCTTTCCATCATGATGCTGGAAGTGCGCGGTGGGCGTCGCCTGCGGGAGGCACTGACCAATCTTGCGACACGATTGCGGATTGACGAGGCCCGGTCGCTTGCCGTCCTGTTCCGGCAGTCTGAGGAGCTGGGCACGAGCGTTACGCAGACGCTGCGGGTCTACAGCAAGGAGATGCGCGACCTTCGCATCGTGCGCGCCGAGGAGAAGGCCAACGCCCTGCCGATGAAAATGCTGTTGCCGCTGGGGGGCTTCCTGTTTCCAGTCAGCCTCATCATCGTCCTCGTACCCATTGTCATCCGTGTCGTCACACTTATCACCGGCATGACCCCCGGTGGATAGGAAATAGCGAGGCTTCCATGCAATATTCCCTGGATCAACATCGTGACGACGTCGCCCTGGCGCTCGATCCGCGCATGCCGCTGGCGCCGACAGGCCTCGAGGAGACCGGGCTTGAATTGTCGTTCATGCTGCGCCTGGCGGCAAAATGCGCGACGGAACAGGATACCGTAACGGCATCGCATCTGGCCGGCCGGATGAAGCTGCCGAAAGTGCTGGTAAATGTCCTGATCAAGGAACTGGGGAAGCTTGCCTTCCTCGAGGCGCGCGGGCTTGCGGGAGAGGACGTCAAGTCCGACATCCGCTACGCGCTTTCGACCAAGGGTCTGGAATATGCCCATGCAGCGTTGCGGCAATCACAATATATTGGGCCGGCGCCGGTTTCCCTGGATGCTTTCTGCCGACAGATCGGATTGCAGTCCATCCATGAAGAGCGCATAACGCAGGCGCGTTTGATCGAGAGTCTCGAAGGGCTGGTGTTGTCGCAGTCCTTGGTCGAGAAACTCGGCCCGGCAATGAATTCGGGGCTTTCCATTCTTCTCTACGGGCCGCCCGGCAACGGCAAGACAAGCATTGCGGAGCGGAGTTCACGACTGTTTCTTCAGTCGATCTGGGTGCCCTATGCCATCGAAGTCAGCGGCCACGTGATCAGTTTCTATGACGAGGCTGTGCATCGGCCCGTCGCCGTGACGACGGAAAAGCCTTACCCAAAAATGGATCAACGATGGATCGAATGCCGTCGCCCGGTCATCAAGACGGGTGGGGAACTGACGCTCGATTTGCTCGACCTGACCTTCAGTGAGGGCTCGGTCTATGAAGCGCCCATGCATCTCAAGGCGTCGGGCGGCGTCTTCATCATCGACGACTTCGGCCGCCAGCAAGTCGCGCCACAGGCGCTTATCAACCGTTGGATCGTGCCGCTCGAACGCGGATATGACTTCCTCACGCTGCATACCGGGAGGAAGTTCAAGGTTCCGTTCGATGAACTTGTCGTCTTTTCGACCAATATCGCCCCGAAGGATCTCTCCGATGAGGCGGGGCTGCGGCGTCTCAAGTACAAAATATATGTGAATAATCCGTCTCGGGACGACTATATCCGGATCTTCCAGTCGTATGCAGGCAATGTTTCGGTTGAAACAGATCATCGCGATTTGGAATTGTTCTATGATACCAAGTACAATTGCAACTTGCCGGCGTCCTGCTATCATCCCAAGTACCTGTTGGATTTCATCGGGGCCTATTGCGAATTTAATGCAATGCCCAAGATTGCATCGCTGGAGATGTTGGAACGGGCGTGGGACGGGGTGTTCACGTTGGACTAGCGAGATCCGATGGAACATCATCATGGCAGTGGAATAGGCGTGTATTAAGGAATGCGTGAAATAATGGTGTGGCATTTACTGGGAGGGCCAGGGTCCGGCTCGCGGGGAGAAACGTCGATGACCAGCATTGCAAATGTCGATGTCGAATCTGATGGCCCAAG
Organism: Hyphomicrobiales bacterium; assembly: GCA_900474095.1. Lineage (GTDB taxonomy): Bacteria > Pseudomonadota > Alphaproteobacteria > Rhizobiales > Rhizobiaceae > Pararhizobium. The sequence continues at coordinate 5,125 of UCOA01000003.1, forward strand.
GCCGCGTAGCGAGCAAACGGCTAAAGAGCCGCCGCGTTCGAAAGGCGCGCCGTTCATTGCGATGGCGCTCATGCTGCTACCGTTGAATGCGGGCATGCTGCTCTACACGGCGAAGAATGCCGCCGATGTGCGTGAAAGCAGCGAGACGCTTGCCTCACTCAAGCTGTCGATCGATGGCCTGAAGGCGCAGATCGACAAGCAGGCGCAAAATATCGCCAAGGGTGCAAAGGCCGACGATGTGGCGATCATTCGGCAACATGTGGTGGGCCTGCAGAAGCAAGTCGCGGATCTGGATGGCCAAATGGGGTCTAGTCTATTTGCTTCTTCCGGCGGCGGCGCACAGATCTTGAGTGCACCCGGCAAGGAGGTAAAGCAGCATATCGGTTCCTCCTTTGGCGCGGTATCGGATCGTAGTGGGATTGCGAACGACAGCTTGGCCTCGATCGACACCCAGGGCGTTTCCGTTTCTGACCTGCCGCGCTACGAACGATCGGTCTCGCCGGAGGGCAAACTGATTCTTCGGAAAGTCCAGTAGTCGCCCGCGATGCGGACGGCGCTGTGCGTCTTTTCGGACGCAACAGGTGACCGCAGCGCCTTTCGTTGCGTGATTTTAAACAGTAGCCGAGTTCGCGATGCGCCATCTACCGGGCGCATTTTTCGATGTGCCGCCACGGTCAAGCCGCGGCGCAATAGCCCTTTCGCCGCGCACGCATCAAGACATATTCGAGCGTTTATCGCTGCGCGACATTCACGCTGTTCTTCATCAGTTCAAGATTTCGGGCCGTCGTCTCATTGGTGGGATCGAGTTCGTAGGCTTTCAGGAAATAGCGCCTGGCCTTGGGCAAGTCACCGCGCAAGAGATGAGAGTATCCGATATTGTTGTAATAGACGGGCGTGTTTCCGATCATCCGTGCGAGCTGCGCATAGGCGCGGTCGGAGGTGTCAAATCGGCCGACCATATCCGACGAGGCCGCAAAGCCCAGCCATGCCGCGGGATCCTGGGGGAAGACTGTCACTGCACGTTTGTAAATTGCGTAGGACTTTCCGTAGTTCTTTTCCTGGAACTGGAGCTTTCCCGTGGTGATCAACTCGTCGTTCTTGTAGAAGGCCACGGCCGAATCATCTTCGACAGTCTTCGCGCTATCGCCAAAAGCGGACATGTCTTCGAGACTGGAAGACTGGCATCCGGCCAATGTTGCGACGCCGGCGAGCACTAACGCAAGGTATCTCACCCTTGTTCTGATCTGAAACGCTACCATTCATTCCCCCAACTTTCAGATATGTTAGCGGTGCATAAGCCGGCTCTCACGGAAATCCTGACCAAAAAATGCTAACAAAGAAAGAATTGACCGAGTGAGTCGCATTAAAGAGACACATGTCTCGCTTGTATAGTGCCACTCTTGCAACATTTGTCCGCTGCACGGCGAGCTTTCTGACGTAAAACGCTATTTTTTGCGAGAGTGAGTGCGATCCCTCGCCCTAATCCACGCAGTGCCGGTCTGGCGATCCACAGTTAAGCGTCAACTTATACATTGTCGCGATTGATAGGGCTGCGGCTTTGGGGGGCGAGAGGAAGCGAGCAGATGCGAAACCCGGTTCTGACAATCATCCGGCGCATTGGCATATAGTCCGGACTGACAATGCCGGACGAGTGTGAAGCCTTTTCATCGCGCGCGGAGAGCGTCGTTCAGCCAGCCTTCGTCGCCCTGATTGCGTAGCGGTGCTGGATGCCTCTCGCCAGGCCTTTGAAAAGGTTCCAATGTTTTGCCTGGGCGCGATGGATCCTGGCCAGATCGGTGTCGATAGTCACATTTTCGAAACCGCTCCGCAGCAAAAGATCGGCGACAGCCTCGGCACGTGCGCCCTGCGAGAAATAGACACGGGAAAGGATGCTGCGATGGGTGTCCATCATAGCGGCAGAGGCACCGACGAGATCGCGCTTCAGGATGTGTAGCCGCTGACCCAAGACGGCGAGCTTGGACAGAAGCCGCTCCAACGGTGTCGAACTGACGAAATCGCCGTCGATGATCAGCAGCGTTCCTCCCGGTTTCAGCACCCGCAGCCATTCGGCGAATGCCGCCTTCGGATCGACCAGGGTCCAGACGAGATGCCGGTTGACGATCACGTCATAGGCGTTGTCCGCCTCCATCGTGTTCTCGGCATCGCCCAGACGAAAGCTGATGCTGCGGTTGCGGGTCATTGCCTTGGCGTGGGCGCGCTCCATCATGGGCTCGGCCCAGTCCATTCCCGTGACCCGAAAGCCGAGATCGTCCATCAGATGCGAAATGACACCAGTGCCGCTGGCGAGATCGAGCGCGGCCCGATCGTCGCCGGAGCCCAGGTGCCGAAGGAGCAACTGGTGCCAGGCGACCCGTTCCTCCTCTGAAAAAATCTCATGACCGGGCGACTGGTCGAAGGTGGCGGCACGTTCGGACCAGTATGCCTTGATCTCGGCGCGCAGGTCATAGTTCGTCAGTCTTTCGGTATTGCTCATCGTCAGGTCCCGGGGTTGCGCCGTGCAGGTAAAGTAACTTCCTGGAATTCTTCTAAAAGATAAAACTTGACTGTCAATATCATGAAATACTAAAAGCCCACCAGTTTTTCCCGATGGAGTGATGACAATGAATGTGTTCGGTAGGGTGGCCTTGGCTACCGTGGGTTTCTGCGCGCTTTTTTCCAGCGCGTCCTTTGCAGGTGAGAAAGTCACCATCAAGGACGTGACCGGTCGCGACGTCGAAATCAGCGTGCCGGTCGAGCACGTCATTCTCGGCGAAGGCCGGCAGATCTATTTCGTTGCCGCTCTCGATACGGACGCGCCGTTCAGCCGCGTTGTGGGCTGGCGCGACGATTTCAAGAAGGCCGATCTCGACGGCTACAACGAATATCTCGCCAAGTTTCCGGAAATGGACAAATTGCCGACTTTTGGCGGCATGAAGGACGGCACATTCGACATCGAGCAGGCCGTCGCCCTGAAGCCCGACGTCATCATCATGAACATCGATGCCAAGACGGCGACCGAAGAGGCGGGCTATATCGAAAAGCTCGGCAAGGTTGGCATCCCGCTCGTCTATGTCGATTTCCGCGAAAAGCCGATGGAAAACACCGAGGCCAGCATGCGTGTCATCGGCACGCTGTTTGGCAAGCAGGATAAAGCCGAGGAATTCATCACCTTCCGGGCCGAGCAGATTGCCCGCGTTACCGACGTGCTAGCCAAGGCCGATGCGAAGAAGCCGTTGGTCTTCATGGAGCGTGCGGGCGGCTATTCCGACGATTGCTGCATGTCGTTCGGCAATGAGAATTTCGGCAAGATGGTCGAGCTCGCCGGCGGCGTGAACATGGCCAAGGACATCATTCCGGGCACGTTCGGCACGGTCAATCCCGAGCAGGTCATCGCCTCCAATCCGGACCAGATCATCGTCACCGGCGCCAACTGGGAGCTCTATGTTCCCGGCGGCAACTGGGTCGGCGTCGGCCCGGGTGCTGATCCGAAGGAATCGGTCCGCAAGCTTTCCAACCTGATGCAGCGCCCTGCGTTCACCGGCGTCAAGGCTGTCAAGGACAACAATGTCCACGCTATCTGGCACCAGTTCTACAACAATCCCTATCAGTTCGTCGCGGTGCAGCAGATTGCCAAGTGGCTGCATCCGGAGCTGTTCAAGGATCTTGATCCGGACGCCACCTTCAAGGAACTGCACGAGCGCTTCCTGCCCGTCGCGTACAAGCCTGGGTATTTCGCGTCGCTCGCGGTTTCAGGCTGATCGGAAGCATAACCGGTACGGGGCGGGCTTTCCGCCCCGTTTGCATTTGGTCAAATGGCTTTTCGAAGGACCCGACAATGAAAACGCTCAAATTCGCGATCCTTGCCCTCACGGGTCTTTTCGCGCTCGTCGCCGGGCCGGCTGTGGCCGAAAAGACCGTCATTACCGACGTCACCGGCCGCAAGGTCGAGCTTGACCTGCCGGCGAAACGTGTCCTCCTGGGCGAAGCCCGGCAAGTTCATGTGATCGCGGCGCTGAAAGGCGAAAAAACGTTCGAAACGATTGTCGGCTGGCGTGACGATCTCGTTAAGAAGGACGCGGACACCTATGTGAGCTATCGCGACCGCTTCCCCGACATCGAGAAACTGCCGCGCTTCGGCTATGTCGGCAACGGTACATTCGATTTGGAAGCGGCCATTGCGCTCAAGCCGGACGTGCTGACGCTCAATCTGGAGTCGGTAAAGGCCGCAGAAGAGGCCTCGCTCGTCGAGAAGGCGGCAGCCGCCGGTGTTGCCGTCGTCTATCTCGATTTCCGCGTTGATCCGGAGCAGAACACCGAAAACAGCATTGCCCTGCTCGGCGAGATTTTCGGTGCCGAGGAGAAAGCCAGGGAACTGACCGACTATCGCCGCGCGCAGATCGCGCGGGTAACGGACCGGCTTGCCGAGGCAAGGCCCGCTTATCCGAAAGTGTTCATCGAACGTTCCCCGGGGATTTCCGGCGATGTCGCCTGCTGCCGCACATTCGGGCCGGTCAATTTCGGCCGAATGGTCGAGCTTGGCGGCGGGCATAATATCGGTTCCGACGTGATCACGGGTACATTCGGCGATCTCAATCCGGAACAGCTCGTCGTGGCAAACCCGGATCATGTCATCGTGACCGGCGCCAACTGGGGAGCGGAATCCGACATCAACCAGTTCGTCAATGTCGGCCCGGGGGCCGATCCGGAGGCGGCGCGCCAGAGGCTTGCCGATCTCATGCAACGACCCGCTTTTCCAGGCCTGAAGGCAGTGAAGCAGAGCCAGGTCCACGCCGTCTGGCACCAGTTCTACGGCAACCCTTACGACTTCGTGGCAGTCCAGCAATTCGCCAAATGGTTCCATCCGCAGCTTTTCGCCGATCTCGATGCGGAGGAAACCTTCAGGAGCTTCCATAAGAAGTTCCTGCCGGTCACCTATCGCACCGGCTATTTCGTTTCCCTTGAAGCGGGAGACATGTGATGACGCTCGTCCTGGCGCAGTCCGTTGAAGAAGCTGGCGGTGGGCGTTACCGCGCCCTTGCCTTTCGCCGCATGGTCTTGATCCTGTGTCTGGTTGCGGCGCTGTTCCTCAGCGTCGCGGTGGATATGGCGCTCGGACCGGCAAATTACGCGCTTTCGGATGTTCTGAAGGCATTGTTTCAGCCGGCATCGGTCGATGACCAGTTGCGTGTCGTTATCTGGGATATCCGTATGCCGATCGCGCTGATGGCGGTCACGGTCGGTGCCTCGCTTTCGGTCGCCGGCGCGCAGATGCAGACGATCCTCGCCAACCCCCTGGCAAGCCCGTTCACGCTCGGCATCTCCGCCGCCGCGAGTTTCGGCGCGGCGTTGGGGCTTGTCGGGGGAGTGGCGATCTTCCCGGTCGCCGTCCATTACATGGTGCCAATCAACGCCTTCCTGATGGCGATGGTCGCCGCGCTGTTCATTCATTTCGCCTCAACCATGCGCGGCGTCACTGTCGAGACCATCGTTCTTCTCGGTATCGCCCTTGTCTTCACCTTCAATGCCCTGCTCTCGCTGCTGGAATATCTCGCCTCGGAGCAGGCGTTGGCTGCCGTCGTCTTCTGGACCATGGGCAGTCTCACCAAGGCGACCTGGGTCAAGGTCTGGGTGACCGCTGCCATACTCGTCTTTGCCGTTCCGCTGTTTGCCCGTCGCGCCTGGGCGCTGACGGCGCTGCGGCTCGGCGACGACAAGGCAGCGAGCTTCGGCATCAACGTGCGCGGGCTTCGCCTCGAAACCATGATGCTGGTCAGCCTTCTCGCGGCGATCCCGGTTTCCTTCGTCGGTACGATCGGATTCATCGGCCTAGTCGGGCCGCATATTGCGCGCATGCTGGTCGGTGAGGATCAGCGTTTCTTTCTTCCGGCCTCGCTTGTCTGCGGTGCGCTGCTGTTATCTGTGACCTCAGTCGTGTCGAAAACGATCATTCCCGGCGCCATTCTGCCGATCGGCGTCATCACCGCGCTCGTGGGGGTTCCCTTCTTCTTCGTGCTCATTTTCAGCAACCGGAGGCGGTCATGGTAAGTCTCGCACTGAAGGGGCTTGGCGCGAAGTACGGCAAGCATGTCGTCCTGTCCGGCGTCGATACCGACGTACTCGCCGGTGGCGTTATCACCGCCGTGATCGGCCCAAACGCGGCCGGCAAATCCACGCTTTTCAAGCGTATCGCGGGCCTCACCTCCGGGCCGGGGACTGTGTATCTCAGCGATACCGACAAGGGGCCGGAAACGATCTGCTATATGCCGCAGGACACCGGTGCCAATGCGGTTCTGACGGTCTACGAATCGATTTTGCTGGCGGCCAAGCAGGGTTCCAGCTGGAAGGTTCACGATCGGGATCTGACGGACATCGACCGTGTTCTGCGGGCACTCCGGATCGACGATCTCGCCTTTCGCGGTCTCGGCGAACTGTCCGGCGGCCAGCGCCAACTCGTGTCGATCGCCCAGGCGCTCGTGCGCAAGCCCGAGGTTCTTCTGATGGACGAACCGACGTCGGCCCTCGACCTCTTCCGGCAGATCGAAGTGCTGGGTTTCATGAAGACGCTGGCGTCCCGATCGGGAATGGCGGTGCTGATAGCGCTGCACGATCTCAACCATGCGCTTCGCTATTGCGACAACACTATCGTCATCGCCGGCGGCAAAATGGCCGCAAGCGGTCCGACGGCCGATGTCATAACGCAGGGCATGTTGCGCGACATCTACCGTGTTGAAGCTCGTATCGAGGCCTGCTCTCACGGAAAACCCCTGGTGATCGTCGACAATTCCATCATCTGATCAGGGGGAGACGGAATCCGCCATCCTAGTGACTTTCGGCGCCTCCCGCGCCGATCGCTTTTCTGCGCTTTGGCTAGCCCGCCAAAGGTGAGTTGACGTGCCTTTGTTTTTTCCACTACATTAAGTCAAGCTATTTGACTTAATGTAGTGGTCAGCTTCGACCTCTGTTATGGCCTCTGAGTCCTGGGCCGTGCCAAGCGTGATATAGAAGGTTCGACATGGACTATCTGGTCAATCTCTCATTGGTTAGGCCCGTTCCCGATCTCGACGCGCGGATGGAAAAAGAGGGCGTCACCATCCGGCGGGCGCTTGCGCCGGAACTCGAACTGGCGACCGGCTGGGTCCGGGAAAAGTTCGGCCCCGGCTGGGCGAGCGAGACTACTGTCGCCTTTGCCCGCCAGCCGCCCACCTGCTTCCTCGCGACCCGGGCGGAAAAGCTCATTGGCTTTGCCTGCCATGAATCGATCGCTCGGGGGTTCTTCGGGCCGACGGGCGTCGATGAGGCGGCGCGCGGCGAGGGCATTGGCCATGCGCTGCTATTGGCCTCACTGCTGGACCTGAAGACGATGGGTTACGGCTACGCGATTATCGGCGATGTCGGGCCATCAGCATTCTACGAGCGCACGGTGGGTGCTACGCCGATCCCCAATTCGGCGCCCGGCGTTTATGCCGGCCTTCTAAAGAGCGCCGACTGACATTGTCCCAGGGGTGAGATCATGACGATTGCAGCGAAAAGCAAATATCAGCTGGAAACCGTATGGGTACCGGCGGGACTGGACGAGGTGCCGGCCTACACGCTCAGCCTGACCAACAATACTGACCAGCCGCTTGAAGGCTTCACGCTCTGCGTTTCCGGCCCAGCGCGTATTGATCCGGCAGCGACCATGGAGGGCGGAACGCTTCTGAAGCGATTGTCGAACCATGCCCAGTTCGCTTCGCCGGAAGGCTTCATTCTGCAGGCCGGAGAAACCTGGACCATTAGGGCGCACGGGATGAGCTATCACCCGAAGCATTGGACCGATGGCGCCAATGCCGGCTATGTCGTGCTTGCAGACAACAGCGTGGTGCCCGTGTCCGTCGCGCCGACGCGGGCCAAGGGCGACAATGCGGCTCTGACACGCGGCGCCGCCGTCTATCCAGTTCCAAAGGTTGCGCCGGTGCCCATTTCCGTCGTGCCGTGGCCGAGTGCCGTTTCCGTCTCCGGCCGGCTGGCACCTCAAATCGGGCTCGATCTCAAGCCCGACGGAGCCGAAGCAGACGTGGCCGCGCGGGCGTTCAAAACCCTGACCGACGGCCTGTTTCCTGTCGAAGGCATCGTCCGGCCGGCGGCGGAGGGTGGTTTTCCCGTTTTCCTGTCGTTAGCGGACGGCTTTGCGCCGGAAGCATATAGCGTCCGGTTTTCCGCCGGCGGCGTGGCCGTTTCAGGCAGCACCCCGACCGGCCTGCTCTATGGCTTGATTACGATTGGACAGATTCTGCGCGGCGCGCGGCTCCACCCTGAAACCTTTCTGTTCCCGGCCACCGGCGAGATCGCCGACGAGCCGGCGCTGGCCTGGCGCGGCGTGCATCTGGATGTCGCTCGGCAGTTTTATGCGACCGCGGAAATCGAGCATTTCCTGCGGATACTTGCCTGGAACAAGCTCAACCGTTTCCACTGGCATCTTTCCGACGACGAGGCGTGGCGGGTGGAGATCGACGCCTATCCCGCGCTAACGCAGATCGGCGCCTGGCGCGGTCATGGCCTGAAAATCCCGCCGTTGTTGGGTTCTGGCCCGCAGGTGACGGGCGGCTATTACAGCAAGGCTGCGATTCGCGGGATCGTCGCGCTGGCGGAAAACCTTGGCATTGAAGTGATCCCAGAAATTGACGTGCCCGGTCATTGCTACGCGATGCTGCAGGCCATCCCCGAATTGCGCGACGCGAACGAGGCGGGCAGCTACTATTCCGTTCAAGGGTTCCCGGACAATTGCATCAATCCTGCCAGGGAAGAGACCTATCGCGTTCTCGAAACGATCTTCGATGAACTGATCGAGCTGTTTCCGTCAAAGATCATCCATATCGGCGCCGACGAGGTTCCGCTCGGCGCGTGGTCAGGCTCGCCGGAAGCGTTGGCGCGACTGCGCGATATCGGTGGCGGCGCCATGGCGGCTGCTCACGCTGCGCGGCTGAACGTCATCACCAATACGCACGGCGCCGACGAGATCGACGGTTCGGGTGCGGCGGTGCTGCAGGCGGAGTTTCTGGCGCGCGTCCAGGCCTTTCTTGCTTCGCGCGACTGCGTCACCGGCGGCTGGCAGGAAGCGGCCCATGGCAACGTCATAGACAAGGGCCGGTCGTTGCTTTTCGGCTGGCGCACAGTCGAAGCCTCGGCCGTGCTTGCGGGCGAAGGGTACGACATGGTCGTCTGCCCGGGCCAGGTCTACTACCTCGACATGGCCAACAGCCAGGCCTGGTCGGAGCCCGGGGCGAGCTGGGCCGGCTGGTCGGATCCGGAAAAACTCTACACGTTCGATCCCGTCGAAGGCTGGAGCGACGCGCAAAAGGAGCACCTGCTCGGCGTGCAATGCTGCATCTGGTCGGAGCCGATGACCGATCGCGGCGTCTTCGACCGGCTCGTATTCCCCCGCCTG
>UCOA01000034.1 GCA_900474095.1 Hyphomicrobiales bacterium
ATAGACCCGCTTCAGGTTGGAGCGTGCCGAATATTCGAGCAGCCGGCGCCCGACACCGCCGGACCCGGTAAAGGCGAGAACATCGATATCGCCATGCACGCCGATCGCTTCGCCGGTGACCGTGCCGCGGCCGGTGACGACATTGAGCACTCCGTCCGGCAGGCCGGCTTCCGCGCACAGCGCCGCCAGTTTCAGGAGGCTGAGCGATGCGCCTTCGGCTGGCTTCAACACGACGGAGTTACCGGCGGCCAGCGCGGGCGCGATCTTCCAGGCGCCGATCATCATCGGGAAATTCCATGGCACGATAGCTGCTACGACGCCGACAGGCTCGCGGTGAATGAGGCCGAGAACACCTTCGGAGGTGGGCGCAATCTCGCCATAGACCTTGTCGAGAGCTTCGGCGTAATAGCGGAAGGTGGCGGCCGCGCTGCCGGGCTCGGCCTTCAGGGCCATGCTGATTTCCGTACCGTTGTCGCGCACGCCGAGCACCGCCAGTTCCAGCGCATCGCGCTCGATCAGTTCGGCGATCCGGAAGAGGATTTTCTTGCGCTCTGCCGGTGCCGCCCTCGACCAAACGCCTTTCTCGAAGGCTGCGCGGGCGGACTCGACGGCCAGATCGACATCCGCAGCGCTGGCATCGCCAATGGTCGTCAATTTCACCCCATCGATCGGCGAGATGACATCCATGGTCGCACCGCTTAAAGGCGCGCGCCACCGACCGCCAATGAACAGCATTTGCGGCGAGATGACGCCTGAGCGGAGTTGATCGATCTTGTCCTGCATCTCAATGTCCTCACGAAAAAGATAACGGCGGGCCAAGCGCCCGCCATCATGGTTCGGATATGTCAGGCTTCCTGTCCGGCGCCGAGCCGGGCAAAACCCGCAGCATCTTCTGACTTCAGACGAGCGGCGGCTATCAACCCGACAATGGCGGCAATCACCACCAGGCCCGGCAGAAGTACGGCGAGCACACCGCTTGCGCCGGCGATCGCGCCGAAGTTCACCGCGATATAGTAGACGAGTCCCAGAAGGATGACGCCCGTGATCACCGGCAGGACCTTGGTTGCGAGCGCATTGCTTTCGAGGCCGGAATTGCGGCCGAAGAATGCAACGATTGCGAATGCGGTGAGCGCCATCAGCAGGATGATAGCAAGTGTGCCGACATTGGTGAGCCAGGAAAACAGCGCCAGCACCGGATCCTGCCCGGTGAAGGCGAAGAGCGCGACGACGAGCACTGCTATGACTGTCTGGATGACGGAGCCGACATGCGGGCTCTGAAATACAGGGTGGGTGACACCAACAGACTTCGGCAGCAGGCCTTCGCGGCCTGCGACATACATGTAGCGGGCGACACCATTGTGGAAGGCGAGCACGCCGGCAAACAGGCTGGTGATGAAGAGCACGTTCATGACCGGGACGATCCAGTGACCGACATAGCGCTCAGCAAGGCCGAACAGGAAGGTCGTCGGATCGGCAAGCCCCTGCAGTTCGGGGACGAGCTTGTCGGCGCCGGCGCCATTGACCATCAGCCACGAGGTCAGCATGTAGAAGAGACCGATGATGAAGACCGAGATATAGGTGGCACGCGGCACGGTTTTGTGTGGCTCGCGCGCTTCCTCGCTGTAGATCGTCGTGGCCTCGAAGCCGATGAAGGCTGCAAAGCAGAAGAGAATGCCGATTGCCGGCGTTCCGCTCATGAAGGCGGCGGGCGTGAAGGGTGCGGCCGAGATGCCGCTGTCACCGCCCTTTAACAAGATAGCGGCGTCGATGACCAGCACGACGAGATATTCAAGGATGACGAGGACCGTCAGCACTTTGGCCGAAAGATCGACGCGCCGATAGCCGAAAACGGCGACGATTACGATGCCGATATAGGTCCAGACCCACCAGGGCAGTTCCAGGCCAAGTCCGGCAAAGAAGCCCGAGGTTGCCGCGCCAAACAGGCCGAAGACGCCAATCTGCATGGCGTTGTAGGCAAGGATGGCGATGAGGGCAGCCGCACCGCCCATCATGCCGCCGAGGCCTTGGGCAGTATAGGCATAAAAGGCGCCGGCATTGCGGATGTGGCGGGCCATGGCGACATAACCGACCGCGAACAGAACCAGGATCGCCGTGACGAGAAGAAATGTCAGCGGAATACCGGCGCCGTTGCCGAGCAGCATGGACAGCGGAACGCCGCCTGCCACAGCCGTGAGCGGTGCTGCCGCCGAGACCACCAGAAACGTCACGGCGCCGACGCCGAGACTGTTTTTGCGCAGCTGGTTTTCCCCTGCGCCTGTCGAGAGTTGAGTGTCCATGTCGCTAACGTTCCCCTTGTTGCGATTATCCGATTGCGCTCGCGAGCGACGGCACCGTCCCCGCCAGCGGCCTTCCCCTGAAACCGGACCGATCAGCATGCGCTTTTGTTTTTCTTGTCAGCATGCCGGTCAGCACATCTGGTTCATATATTGAACCGATGCTTCAAATATAGACTTGCAAACATTGGCCACACCTGTCAAGTTATTTCGCATGTTAACTAGTTTGCGCTGAAACAATTCATGTTCGGCGCCGGTTGAGAACCGGACAGGTGCACACGTCGACCGATCCTGCATCGATAAAACGATGGACCGGACACAAGAGGAAAACTGCATGAGCACTGTCGGAAAAGCCCTGTCCTTGCTGGATAGTCTATCCCAAATGAACAACGAGGCAGGTCTGACAGATATCGCCCGTCTCTGCGATCTCGACAAGGCAACGGCTCGGCGTCTGCTTGTCGAGTTGGAAAAGCATGGCTTCGTCGAACAGGATCTGGAAACGCGCAAGTACCGAATTGGAGCGGCACCTGTTCGTTTGGCGCGTATTCGCGAGGCGCGCTATCCGTTCCTGCGGATCGCCATTCCCTTCGTAAGGGAGCTTGCTGAAAAGTCCGAGGAAACTGTTCATCTCGCTGAATTCAGCGGCGGCACGCTCTCGACGATCCATGTCGAGGACTCACCGCGTGCTCACCGGGTCATCGTGGAGATCGGCACGCGCCTGCCTTTCCACGCCACGGCATCAGGCCTCGCCTATCTGGCTTTTTCCGGCAAGAAGCAGATCGAAGCCGCCCTGTCGCAGCCGCTGGAAGCCTTTACCGAGAACACCGTGACCGATCCGGCCGCGGTTCGCAAAATGATAGACGAAACCATCGTGCGCGGATTTTCGATCAGCAGCCAAGGCCTTGAAGTCGGCGTCGTCAGCACCGGCGCTGCCATTCTTTCGCCGACCGGTCAGCCGGTCGGCTCCATCACCATCGCCGCGCCGCTGGCACGGGCGCGCCCTGCCACTCTGGCGAGCTTCGGCGCAGCCGTCGCCGATACTGCCAAACGCATCTCAGAAAAATACTACGGGCCGGAACGGCCTTCGGGAACAAAAACGCAAACAAAGAGGACCGGTTGAATGAGCCCAGCAGAGCCTTCACCAGAACAAACAAGCCTACCCAGCATCCTTGTGATCGGAACCGGCGACACAAAATTCGACGAGCTTCAGTTCATGGCCGGCATCATCCGCGATGCCGGCGCAAAACCGGTCATGGTCGACGTCAGCATTCTGTCAGATCCGCCCTACTCACCTGATTATTCCCGGCATGATATTGCCAAATCCGCGGGAACCTCGATCGAGGCGATCATCGCCAGTGGCGACGAGAATTCCGCCATGGCACTAATGTCGGACGGCGCCACGGCTCTGGTCGCCATGCTGCACGCAACCGGAAAAGCCGATGGCGTCATCATTCTCGGTGGGTCCATGGGCACGGACCTCGCGCTCGATGTGGCGGCCGCCCTGCCGCTCGGCGTTCCGAAATTCGTGGTCTCGACCATCGCCTTCTCGCATCTCGTGCCGCCGGAGCGTATAGCCCCGGACCTGATGATGATCCTGTGGGCCGGCGGCCTCTATGGATTGAACGGCATCTGCCGCGCCGTGCTTTCGCAGGCCTGCGGCGCCGTCGTCGGAGCCGCCCGCTCCAGTGTGAAGCCCACAGCGGACCGTCCGCTGATCGGCATGACCTCCCTCGGTTCCACCTGCCTTAAATATATGAAACACCTCAAGCCCGAGCTCGAAAAGCGCGGCTATGAGGTCGCGGTATTCCACTCGACCGGGATGGGGGGACGGGCTTTCGAGGCGATTGCGGCGCAGAACGGCTTTGCCGCTGTGTTCGATTTCTGCATGCAGGAAGTCGTCAACCACCAGAATGGCACCGTGGTCACATCCGGGCCAGACCGCATGGAGAATGCAGGCCGCACCGGCACACCGCAGATCGTCGCGCCCGGCGCGATCGATATGGTCGACTTGCCGGCCTGGCAGCCGCTGCCGCCGGCCCTAGCCGACCGCCCCTATCACGCCCACAATCGCCTGATCGGCTCGGTCACCACATCGCCCGACGGGCGGCGCGCGACGGCGGCCCTTATCGGTAAGAAGCTCGGCGGCGCGCAGGCGCCGGTCGCCTTCCTCCTGCCGCTCAAGGGTGTGCAGGAATGGGACCAACTGGGCGAAGCACTGCACGATCCCGAAGGCCTTGCGGCCTTTATCGATGCCATGCGTCTGGCCCTGCCCCAATCCGTCGACCTGCATGAGGTCGATGGTCACATCAACTCCCCCCAATTCGCCACAAGAGCCCTCGCCGTTTTCGATGCGTGGGTGGCACAGGGCATCATTCCGGAAGGCAGGCCATGACAGGCGAACGTGCACTCATTCTCGATTTCGGCGGTGTCGTGACCCGCACGCTGTTCGAAACCCATGACATAACCGAACGGGCGCTCGGCCTTCCAACGGGTACGCTCACCTGGCGCGGTCCGTTCGACACGACGACCGATCCGCTCTGGGTATCGATGCAGAACCGCGAGATCACCGAACGCGACTATTGGATGACCCGCACGGCGGAGGTCGGACGACTGGTCGGAGAAGACTGGACCGACATGAAGACCTTCGTCCAGCGGGCGCGCGGCGCCGAAGCCGAACTGGTGCTGCGGCCCGAAGCGCGCGTCGCCATTACCCGCGCCAAGGCGGCGGGCCTGCGGCTCGCCATCCTGTCGAATGAACTCGATCTCTTCTACGGTGTTGAGTTTCGTAAACGCTTCCCGCTGATCGACCTGTTCGACGTCATCGTTGATGCCACCTACACCAGGATATTGAAGCCTGATCCGCGCGCCTACGAACAGGTGATCGCCGAGATCGGCCTGCCGCGCGAAGCCTGCGTCTTCGTCGACGATCAGTTGAAG
>UCOA01000104.1 GCA_900474095.1 Hyphomicrobiales bacterium
CCCTCGTGCGCAACGACGACATGGCTCGGGAGGCCGCCAGCCATCTCTGGGAGATCGCGCTCGGCATCGAGGCCGGCGACATGGCGCTGGCCGACAAGCGCCTGCGCGACGCCCAGCAGAAGCTATCGGATGCGCTGGAACGAAACGCGTCCGACGAGGAAATCGCCAAGCTGATGCAGGAACTGCGTGAAGCGATGCAGGACTATATGGAGGCGCTTGCCAGAGAGGCCGCCAAGAACCCTCGCATGGCTGCCAATCCCGACCAGAACAACGTGCTGCGTCAGCAGGATCTGGAAAAGATGATGAACCAGATCGAGAACCTCGCCAAATCCGGCGCCAAGGATCAGGCCCGCCAGCTACTGTCCGAAATGCAGCGGATGATGAACAGTCTCCAGGCCGGCCGCATGCAGCAACAGCAGGGCGAGGCGAACAGCGAGATGCGCGAGCAGATGGACAAGCTCGGCCAGCTCATGCAGCGACAGCAGCAGCTGATGGACGAGACCTTCAAGTTCGACCAAGCGCTGCGTGACCGCATGCAGCGTGGCGATCCGCTCGACGGCGAGGATCAGGAGCTGTTCAACCAGGACATGCCGCAGGAGCCCGGCCAGCAGCCCGACGAGAACGCTGAGCCAGGTCCGCTCGACAATATGACGGCAGAGGAGTTGAAGCAGGCGCTGAAGAACCTGCAGGCGCAGCAGGAACAGCTCGGCAAACAGCTTGGCGAACTGCAAAAGGGTCTCGAAGGCATGGGCATCAAGCCCGGCAAGGGTTTCGGTGAGGCAGGACGCGAGATGAAGGGGGCCGCCAACCAGCTCGGCAAGGGACAGGGAGAACAGGCCGTCGGCAGCCAGGGCCGCGCGCTGCAGGCCTTGCGCGACGGCGCCCAGGACATGATGCAGCAGATGCAGAGCCAGGGTCAGGGCCCTGGGCAGGGTCAGGGCATTCCACAATACGGCCAGAACGGCCGCGACCCGCTCGGCCGCCGGCAGCAGAATGCCGGGCCGGATTTCGGCGATCAGGTCAAGGTGCCCGACGAGATCGATACCCAGCGCGCCCGGGAAATCCTGGAGGAAATCCGTCGTCGTCTCGGCACGAATTCCTCGCCCGAGACCGAGCGGCAGTATTTGGAACGGCTGCTCGATATCCGCTGAGTATCCGAATTCAGCCTGAACTGCTGTCGTTTCACGCCTGGCTTCTTCCGACCCGCAAAGATCTTAAACAGCATTGAGCTGCGGGCACCGGATTTCGAAAACCGTAGTATGTCCAAGGTCCGCCATCCACCGAGCTTCGTCCTCTGCAATACTCGTCGCTGCACGAAACGCGCGGCTATCGCCACCCGGTAAGTTCATTTCCGGGCGCTGACGATGCCTGCGTTTTCACGGAGTAACCATAGCGTTACGCCTTTGTACTATAGTCCTGACCATGGTTTGCCGGTCGAGGGGAGGACATAATGCCGGAATCCGGTATCGGGCAGCGTAATTCCGCGGTTCTGGCTGGCATACTCGTGCTTGCCGCCCTTTTTCGCCTCCACGATGTCCAGCAGCCCTTGATCGATGCGTTTAGCTGGCGCCAGGCCAGTACGGCCATGATGGCGGATAACTTCCTGGCACGCAGCTGGAACATCTTCTTTCCGGAGGTCAGTTGGACCGGCCCCGGCCCTGCCTATCAGGGGCGAGAACTGCAGATCATCTCCTATATCACCGCCCTGCTCTACGCGCTGTTCGGTTGGCACGATTGGCTGGGACGCCTTGTCGCGATCGGGTTCGGTCTCTGGGGCGTTTTTGCCCTGCACCGTTTGATCAATCGCGTGTGGGACACGGCGCACGCTCACGCCGGTGCCTTTCTGCTGGCGATCATGCCCGGCGCGGTTTTCATCGACCAGTCGTTTCTGCCCGACCCGGCGATGCTGTCGCTCGTCCTCACCGGTGCCTGGCTCTATGTCGTCTATCTGCAAGAAGACCGCCACGGTCTTCTTGTGCTCGCGGGCGTGATTACGACACTGGGCGTGCTGGCGAAGCTGCCTGGCATTGCCGTAGTCGTGCCGATGACCTATGCGACCTTTTCCATTCTCGAGGTGAGAGGCAAGCTCAACCCACGCCGCATCTTGCAGATCGTGCCGGTTGCGCTGATCGCCGGTGCGCTGATCCTCGGCTACTATCGATGGGCGATCTATGTCGGCACGAATTTTCCGCCCTATCATGTCGCCGGCAGCGGCTATCTATGGGACGACGGACTATCCAAATTCTTCAGTCACGCCTTCTACCTTCCCGCCGCCTGGAAGATCGCCAGCAACTGGCTTTTTACCCTGCCCGTCCTGATGCTCGCCGCCATAGCGCTGCTGGTCACGCCGCCGGGCGACCCGGCGCGCCACAAGGCGCCGTGGTTTTTCCATCTCTGGTTCGCCGGCGCCGTTTTGGTCTATTTCTTCGCCGCGCGCGAGATCAAAACCAATCCGTGGAACTTCCATATCTTCAGCGTGCCGGTGTCCGTGATGGCGGGCCGGGGACTTTTCCTATTGACCGCCATTGACGGCCGCGCCCCGGGCTCGCCATGGCGCTGGCTGCGCCTGACGGCCATTGCGGCCGTGGTGATCGTCGGCGGCAGCATTCCGGGGCTCCAGCTTATGAAGACCCCCTACGCCCAATCCGGCCACAAGCTTGGTGTGCAGCTGAGCTCCCTCAGCAAGCCGGGCGATCTGGTCATTGCGGCATCGGCCACGATCGGCGATCCGATTGCGATCTACTACAGCAGGCGTCGCGGCTGGGTCTTCCCGCCGGGCGGCGGGATGAACGACTGGTCGGTGCTTCCTGATGACGGCGAGGCGATCGACATGCTGGAGACGCTGCGGGCGAAAGACGCGACGTGGTTCGGTGTCGCGAAAAACGCGCGCGACTCCAAGGGGCGCAAGCTTCTCGAATACAACACGGGCCTCATAGCCCATCTCGACAAGACGGCCGAGCGTGTCATCGACGACGATACCATGCTGATATACCGGCTTGCGCCGCCAACCGCATTCTATCGAGGGGACCGCATGAAAAGGGTTATCGGCCCCACGCAATCATCTTCCAACGCGGAACCAGCGACGCAAGGGTTTTAGGATCAAAACGCCAGAGCCAGCAAGCGCAGAGCGGTCATGAGCCCGTGGAGCAGGCGGCAACGAGCCCACTACTGCATAATTCCTTAAATCGAAATCGTTTAAGGAAAAAATGATGCCGCATTCCAAAGTGTTACAGCGACCTTCGCGCGTCTGAAAAGACGCGCGGCGCTGAACGCCTCACGCACAGCATTCACCTGGACGTCAGTTGACGCTCCAGCGGGGCACGCAACGGGAGGTGCGACCGAACCCGCTCGGCGAGCAGATATACGGACCCTGGCCATAGGCGATCAAACGGGTGTTCGACTTCAAACCCGAAACATATGTGACGCTCTTCACGGAAGCAATTCTCGCCCGCTTCTCACGGCCCTCCACAGCAGCCACGCTCTGAACCGCGCCCCTGCCGGGAGCTTGATACGAAGCGACAGAAACCACGTCGAGAGATGCGCGCTCGGAAGAACACGATGCGAGCAAGGAAACCAGAGCGACTGCGATTGCACATGAAACTCCGCGAAAAATCGCTCTTACAGACACTTCGCTTGTTCCAACGTTTTCCGAATACATCCCTGCCCCACGACTGATCGACCTCTGTCTCGGTGTCAGTATCTCATCATATCGTTAACAACGGCTTTATTAGATATTCGTTAAATAGAAGACTGAATAACAGCGTTAAGAAATTTCAACCATTGTACGAAATCTGATCGGCTGCACAAATTTGGCACAACATGCACTCTTTTAGAAAGAACAATCTTCTGTTTGCAACCTCTTTCATTGGAAATATCCGAGCGCACAGGCGCTCTTCGGCAACTCATTACTTCCCAGCGCTCAACGCGAACGGGACTGAATGATAAGTATTAGTACGCAAAGACAAGTAGAGATTTGTCGAAGGCCTAACTTCCCTGTCTCATTGTGACATACAAAACGTGTGTCTTTTCCAATGTTTAAGAAAATCCCAAATCCTCTTTGACTCCTGTCACAATCATGTGCATAATCATCTTAATGTATAGGTAACCATTTTTTACTTAATCGGATCGCGCCCTTCGATCTGACTTTTTCTCCGCATAAGCGGCAGGACCCGTCCAAACCTCGTGCTCTTCCCCGGAGTATTCCGCGAGTCGGCGGTTTTGCACCATAAGATTTTAGGGTCGGCGTCTATCGGCCCTTAGAATTTTGGGGGGAGATCTGCGTTCGACATCTAGTTTTGTGTGGTCATGCGGGAGGGCTGAGACATGGCGCGGGCAGGCAAATCGAAAAAGGGTATTACTGAAAATATTCTACAGTTTCCCAGTAACAGGAGTAAAAAACTCAAGAAAGTACTTGTCGCGGGGGGCGCAGGTTTTCTTGGTTCGCATCTGTGTGAATTGCTTCTGGCGACTGACCACGACGTCATCTGCGTCGATGACCTTTCAACGGGACGCGTCGAAAACATCAATCACCTGTTCGATCTGCCGAATTTTGCATTCAGACGCCACGACGTGCGGTCGACGCTCAACGTCAAGGTCGATGCGATCTTCAATTTTGCAAGTCCGGCATCGCCTCCCGCCTATCAAGCCGACCCTATCGGCACGCTCTTCACCAATATTGTCGGGGCCCGAAACCTGCTGGAGCTTGCCCGCCGCCGGGATGCAATCATCGTCCAGGCGTCGACCTCGGAAGTGTACGGCGATCCCTTGGTGTCGCCACAGCGCGAAGACTACCACGGCAATGTTAGCCCGATAGGGCCTCGCGCCTGCTATGACGAAGGCAAGCGCTGCGCCGAGACCCAGTTTTTCGACTTTCACCGCCTCTTTGGTCTCAAGATCAAAGTCGCCCGGATATTCAATACCTATGGACCGCGTATGCGGCCCGACGATGGGCGTGTCGTTTCGAATTTCATCGTCCAGGCACTGCGCAATGAACCCATAACCATCTATGGATCCGGCCTTCAAACCCGTTCATTTTGCTACGTCGACGACCTGATCGGCGGGTTCCTGAAATTTCTGAACACATCGCCGGACGTGACCGGACCGATCAATCTCGGCAACCCCACCGAGCTGACCATGATCGACTTGGCCGAGCGCATCATTCGTCTCACCAATTCGAAGTCCCCGATCGTCCATCAGCTTGCTGCCGTTGACGACCCGCAGCAACGCCGGCCCGATATCAGCCAGGCGGCCGCCCAGCTTGGCTGGCGTCCCAACGTCGATATAGAGGACGGCCTCCTCTCGACCATCGACTATTTCGACCGCATCCTGCGGCATGCGGCAGCAAACAACTGAGAGGTGACGGGGTGGATACTGTTCTCGTCACCGGCGGTGCTGGTTATATTGGAAGCCATACTTGTAAACTTTTGCATCACTCGGATTTCACGCCTGTCGCTTATGACAATCTCGCAACGGGTACCAAGGACAACGTAAAATGGGGACCGCTCGTTCGCGGTGACGTCCGCGACCGGGACCAGCTGAAACATGCCATCAAACTCTGGCAGCCCGTCTGCGTCATTCATTTCGCCGCATCGGCCTATGTCGGTGAGTCCGTGGTCGATCCGCGCAAGTATTATAACAACAATGTTGCCGGCATCCTCTCGCTGCTCGACACATGCGTCGACATAAAGCTCCGCAACATCGTCTTTTCGAGCAGCTGCGCCACCTATGGCATTCCGACGGAATTGCCGATTGCCGAGGCCAGTCCGCAGGCCCCGATAAACCCTTACGGGCGCACCAAGCTGATCGGCGAAATGATGCTGCGGGACTACGCTGCAGCCCATAAGATCCGTTATGTCGCGCTTCGTTATTTCAATGCGGCCGGCGCCGACATCGACGGTGAGCTCCGTGAGCGGCACGATCCGGAAACCCATCTCATTCCCCGCGCCCTCATGGCCGCCGCAGGCACAATCCCCGAGCTGACCGTCTTCGGCGACGACTACGATACGCCAGACGGCACCTGCGTTCGCGACTATGTCCACGTGACGGATCTCGCCCAAGCGCATGTATCGGCGGTTCGCCATCTAATCGCCGGCGGCAAAAACCGGATGGTCAACCTCGGTTCCGGTCAGGGCACCTCCGTGCAACAGATCATCGATACGATCGAACGGCTGACGCATCGCCGCGTCCCCGTTCGCCGTGAGGCAAGGCGAGAGGGTGATCCACCCGCGCTGTACGCCGACGTCAAAATGGCAGCGTCCGAATTGCACTTCGCCCCGCGTTTCTCGGACATCGAAACGATCATTCGAACCGCTGCTCCGACCTTCGGACTGGAGATCAAGCATGACGTTGTCGCGTGACCAGTCTCAGGCGAGGTCGGCACGTGCACAAAAGCGCGCCGCGACGCGCAGACCGCCTGAAACGCTGGCGCCCGTCTTTGCGGGAGGGCGGCGCGTCGTCTATCTGGCGGGTGTTCTCGGCTGGCTCGCGGGCCTGGTCTGGTTCTGGCAATGGTGGTTCCGGCCCGAACATTTCATCTCGCTGATGCCTTTTGTAACGCTGACACTGATCATGGCGTGGATAACGCTGCTTCCCGCTTACTTCATCTATCTGTTTGGCGGCAGCAGGCAGGCACGGCACATTGCACGGCAATGCGTCCCGGGACGTATCGCAATGGTTGTTACCAAGGCGCCTTCGGAACCGTTCGGTGTTGTTCGCAAGACGCTCAACGCAATGCTTGACCAGGTTGACTACGAGTACGACGTCTGGCTGGCGGACGAGGCGCCGGATGCCGAGACGATCACATGGTGCGAGCGGCACGGCATCTTCATCTCGAGCCGTCGGGGCGTGGAAGCGTATCATCGCAACTCCTGGCCGCGGCGCACACGGTGCAAGGAAGGCAACCTTGCCTATTTCTACGATCATTACGGTTATGCCCGATATGATTTTGTCTGCCAGTTCGACGCAGATCACATGCCGGACGCAACATATCTCCGCGAGATCATGCGGCCCTTCTCGGACCCGGCGGTGGGCTACGTGTCGGCTCCGAGCATCTGCGATTCCAATGCCTCGGAAAGCTGGGCTGCGCGCGGACGGCTTCAGGCGGAAGCCAGCATGCACGGCTGCCTGCAGATCGGCTACAACAACGGCTGGGCGCCGCTTTGCATTGGTTCGCACTATGCCGTGCGAACGGCGGCGCTCAAACAAATAGGCGGTCTCGGCCCCGAACTTGCGGAAGATCATTCGACCACGCTGCTGATGAATGCAGGCGGATGGAAGGGCGTTCACGCCATCGACGCGATTGCCCACGGCGAAGGTCCCCGCACCTTCGCCGATCTTGCCATTCAGGAGTTTCAGTGGTCGCGAAGCCTCGTCACGATCCTGCTTCGCTATTCCAAGGACTATGTGCCGAACCTCTCAGGCAAACTGCGATTTCAGTTCCTGTTCTCGCAGTTGTGGTATCCGCTATTTTCGCTCTTCATGGCGGCCATGTTCCTGTTGCCGATCGTAGCACTGGCAACGGGCCGTAACTTCATGAATGTGGCCTATCCGGATTTCCTGGCGCATATCCTGCCCCTGTCGATCGTGCTGATCTGGCTGGCCTTCTATTGGCGCTCCACCGGAACGTTCAGGCCCTACAACGCCAAGATTCTCGGCTGGGAATCGGCCGTGTTTCTGCTTGCGCGCTGGCCATGGTCGCTTGCCGGTTCCCTGTTTGCGGCTCGGGACCGTATCACGGGTTCCTTCGTTGATTTCCGAATTACGCCGAAGGACGGCAAGATCGCCGCCTACCCGCCGCTGCGGGTCCTTATGCCTTACATCGCGATGTCGGTTGCTTCCGCGGCAACCGCATTGCTGGTCTCCGATCCAGGCTCGGCCCAGGGCTACTACCTCTTCGCAATCGTGAATTCGGTCGTCTACTCCGCGGTGCTCGCCGCCATCATCATCGGTCACGCCCGGGAAAACTGCCTGTCGCTGATCCCGAAAACCAGGAGAGGCCTGGCGACGGCAGCAACTTTGGCGATGTGCCTCGTCGTGACCGGCAACGCCGTCTATTCGCGGGGCATCCCCGGTCTCGAAGCCGTCGCATACGGGCAGAACGTCATCACGTTCACCGAAACACACTTCTCCGTCGCGGGGGCGGGCCAGGGAGGCTCTCAGGTCAAGATTACGCGTTTCAAGATCAAATGGCATGGAATTTCATAATGAAAAAATTAAAGGAAACAACACGATGAAAATTGCTATCATCGGAACAGGGTATGTCGGCCTGGTCAGCGGAACGTGCTTTGCCGCCTGGGGGCATCATGTTGTCTGCGTTGATATAGACAGCGCCCGGATCGAAGCGCTCAGCCGCGGCGAGGTCGCGATATTCGAGCCCGGCCTCACCAACCTCGTGATAGCAAATCTCGAGTCCGGACACCTTCGGTTCACGACCGATCTCGAAAGCGCGGTTCGGGGCACCGACATCATCTTCATCGCTGTCGGTACCCCAGCAAGTAATCACGACGGCGACGCGGACCTGTCCTATGTTTTCAAGGCAGCCCGGCAAACGGCTTTGGCGTTGTCCGGACCCGCATTGATCGTCACCAAATCAACCGTTCCAGTCGGCACCAGCGAGAGACTCGAAGCAGTGATGCGGTCCGTTCGGGCCGACATCGAATTCGAGGTCGCGTCGAATCCCGAATTCCTGCGGGAAGGTTCCGCAATCGCCGATTTTGACAAGCCCGACCGGGTGCTGATCGGTTGCAACAGCGACAGAGGAAGGGCTCTGCTTTGTGAGCTCTACCAACCCCTCTCGGATGCGGGCGTGCCGATCATCGCAACCACGCGCCGCAGCGCCGAACTTACCAAATACGCCGCCAACGCCTTCCTCGCGACGAAGATCACCTTCATCAACGAAATGGCCGATCTGTGCGAGAAGGTCGGTGCCAATGTCGATGAAATCGCGCTCGGAATGGGTCTGGACAAGCGTATCGGCGACGCATTCCTGAAGGCCGGCCCCGGTTATGGCGGTTCCTGTTTTCCAAAGGACACCGTGGCGCTTCTGCGCACCGCGCAGGAATGCGGCGTTTCGTTACGCCTGGTGGAGGAGACCATCGCTTCCAATACGTCACGCAAGCGCACGCTGGCGCGCCGACTGAGCGCGCTGTTGGGCGAACCAGTGCAGTCCAAGAAAATCGCTGTGCTTGGCCTGACATTCAAGGCTGGGACGGACGATATGCGCAACGCACCGT
Organism: Hyphomicrobiales bacterium; assembly: GCA_900474095.1. Taxonomy (GTDB): domain Bacteria; phylum Pseudomonadota; class Alphaproteobacteria; order Rhizobiales; family Rhizobiaceae; genus Pararhizobium. Next base: position 9,231 of record UCOA01000104.1, read on the forward strand.
CGCTGACGCTCATCAACGCGCTGCAGAGCGCAGGCGCGCAGGTGCACGCCTTCGATCCAAGGGGCATGAAGAATGCGCACGCGCTGCTGCGCGACGTGACATTTTCCAGCAGTCCGTATGAATGCGCCGAAGACGCCGATGCAATCGTCCTGATGACGGATTGGCAATGTCTTCGGAACCTCGATTTCAAACGGCTCGGCGCAACGATGAACCGGCGCGTCCTTCTTGATCTCCGCGGCGTCTACGACGTCGATACGTTGGTCAACAGGTATGGCTTCACCGTCGAGCGGGTTGGCTATCCCGTCAGGCGCCCACCGGAAGAACGCGCCATCAGGATCAATCGTCGCGTCATCTATATCCCCTCCGGCACCGAGGTTCGCAATGGCACCCGCAACCTCTTTGACCCGAGTTTCGTCAGAAAAAGCAACGCCGACGACAGAAAGGAGCTTGACCATGATTAAAGTCGCAGGAGTTGCCATCACAGCGCTTTTCACAAGCGGAATGCTGGTCGGAACGTTGCTGCTGGCTGCTCATGCCGAAACGACGAACATGCTGTTGAGGATAAACACACCGAGCTCAAGAGGCGATGCTGTCTCGCCGGACCTGAGCAGACTCGGGGAGAACCATAACGGTTCATCCGGCCAAGGAGGCTGACATGACACACAGACTTGTAAGAACCGTCGCGGGGGGCGTCCTTTCGCTGATGTCCGTGACGCCCTTCATCGCCGGCGCGACCCTTTGGCCCGCCTACGCGGAAGATACGGTTATGAAAGCAACCCTGACCGACAAGCGGCCGGTCTTGCACCCAAACGCGACGAAATTCGGCGCCTATGACCCTTATGGTGATTTTGGCACGCAAACCGGCGTCGAGACCGAAGCTCTGTTTCTGCCTTGGGAAGACGTCGATCTCACAACGTTGAGCGTGGCCGACGAATACGCCCTGCAGCGAAAACGTAAGCTCTTGATCACCATCGAACCGTGGTCCTGGAACGAAGATTCGCGACTCAGTTCCGACGATTTGCGCCGGAAGATGCTGGCGGGGGACTATGATGCAAACATCAAGGCGATCTCCGATGTGGTGAAGACCTTAAAGAGCCCTGTGATCATCCGCTGGGCCCAGGAAATGGAAGACAAATCTGGTCGCTTCTCGTGGTCCAATTGGCCCCCGCAGGACTATATCAAGGCCTACCGGAAGGTTGCCGAGCAGTTCCGCAGAGATACCCCGACTGTTCAGATCATGTGGTCTCCGAAGGGATCGGAGGGGCTGGAGAAATACTATCCCGGCGATAACTATGTCGATCTCGTCGGGCTTTCGGTCTTTGGCCTGCAGGAATATGACCTCAGGGCCTATGGCGCGCCCAAGACTTTCACCGAGACATTGAAGCCGGGCTACGAGCGGGTGCGCCCGTTCAATAAACCCATCTGGGTTGCGGAACTGGGTTATGCGGGCGACGCCAACTACATGCAGCCGTGGATCCAGACCGTGACCGCCAGGGACGCCCAGTTTCCGGATCTCAAGGAAGTGGTCTATTTCAATGACCGCGACGTCATTGCGTGGCCTTTCGAGCTCGGCCGGCCGAACTGGCGTGTTAGGCCCGATTCAGGCTCTAACTGAGCCGGCTCCCCAGTGCCCGCGGTGAAACCTGGTGTTCGAGGCTCGAGCCTCATGACGAGACCGGGACGCGACGCCCCGCAGGGCGGCGCGACGTCCGTTTAGCTGATGCTGATGCCATGGAACCGCCGGATCGGTCCGTGGCGTCTGGTTGTGTGTTTTCCAAACGGTCCTGATGCAGCACGCGTCACCAAATTGCGGACGATCGGCCGGTACTATCGAATTGGTCAGGACGACCTATGCCACAAGAGCGACAGCAACGGCCTTGCGAATATCCGGCAGGGTGAAGGGCTTGGAGACAACGTCGATGACCTTGCCGGCCAGATTGTCCGCCCTCTCGCGCTGTTCGGCGTAACCCGTCATCAAAAGGATCTTTAGCGCCGGAAAGGCGGCTGACGCTTCATGGGCAAGTTCGATGCCGTCCATGACGGGCATGCGGATATCAGATAAAAGCAGGTCGAAGCCCCCGCTGCGCAGGCAGGCCAACCCTTCAGCGCCATCGGCGGCCTCGACAGTTTCATGACCGTCCAGCTGCAGCGCCCGGGCAACGAAACGGCGCAGGCCGTCCTCATCTTCAGTAATCAGGATTTTCGCCATCATGGCCTCCGTTTCGGCAACAAACTCCGCCACAGCGCCGCGCTTCAACTATGACGCGCAAACGACGCTGTAGCACTTTAAAGTGCTGCATAATTTTATCCTCAATCGCACCCGAATTAAGGAACCATGCAGTAGGACCGTGCCGTACAAAGCGCCATGTCCCCTCACCCGCAGCACATCGCTGCGGGCTCACACCACCAGAGTTTTCTTTGTTTTCCGTAAACGCGGAAGGCAGATCAGCGCTGCCCCTCGGCGGATGTTTATTCCGCGTCGCCGGTGACGATGCCGACGAAGGGCAATTCGCGGAACGCATAGGCGACATCCATGCCGTAGCCGACGACGAAATAGTCCGGGCATTCGAAGCCGACATAATCTGCTTCAAGGTCGGTCTGACGCTTTACCTTCTTGTCGAGAAGAACCGCGATCGAGACCGACCTGGCGCCGCGCTCATACATGAGTTCCTTGGCGAAACGCAGGGTGCGGCCCGACTCGAGGATGTCGTCGATCAACAGAATGTCGCGGCCATGCACGTCGCTGTCGATGTCCTTGAGGATCCGCACGCCCTGCGACACAGTTCCGGTGCCATAGCTCGACAAGGTGATGAACTCGACTTCCGGCGCAAGGCCGACCGCGTGCATGGCGCGGATCAGGTCTGCGGCGAAGATGAACGATCCCTTGAGCACCGCGATCACCAGGAGATCGTTCGTCGGGCCTTTGCTGATCTTCTTGGCGAGGTCGATATTGCGGGCCGCGATGGTCTCGGCGGAATAAAGCTGTTCGATGTTCTTCCCACGGACGACGGGCATATGGAAGTCTCCAGAAATGATCATGGAGACTGCGTTCTAGGCCTCCGGAAGCTAGCCGCTTAGCACAGTCACGGGGCCGAATCACCCTTTTCGCCAAAGGAAACCGTCACATCCGGCAGTTTTCCACCTGCGTGTGGGAGGCGCGCCGAGAACGGGCGGCTTTCGCCGGGTGCGAGCGCGGTCTCCCCGGAGAATATCCGGCTGGCCGTGCGTTTCTGCCCACCGGCGATGACATCGACCTGGATCATCGGCACCGCCTTCGGCGCGTCGGAAAGATTTTCGACGGCGCCGTAGACCGAGACGACCTTCATGCCATTGGCGTCGCTGAGCGCCGTAGTGACGCTGTTGATGGCCAAGGCCGGAGATGCAACGGCCGGCTGGTGATGGGAAAGACCGGCGAACAGCAGGAAGACCGGCGCGCACAGGCAGGTCACAAGCACCGCAAACGCCTTGGGCGACGCTGTCTGGAGCAGGCCTTCAAGATGGTTCAACGCCCGTGGAAGAGCCGATGCAACGCCTGTCCGACCGGCAGCGCTGCGCGTTTGTTGCCGCCGTGCGGCGGGGCGGCGATTGTCGTTGAAGACCGGATAGGCATTGCGGCGGCTGTTTGCGGGAACGATCTCGAAGTCCGCGTCGATGATATCGGTGGCGCGAGAAGCACTTGACGTTTGGGCGGAACGCGGAGAACGATCGGGCGGCAGCAGGTCCACCCGGCGGGCGGTCCTGTTGGAACGGAAAGCGTTCATGGTCTCTCCTCTCGCAGCCACACCGACCGCGCCAGAATGCCGGGATCGGCCAAGAGCCGGAATCGGGCATTGAAACAAACCTTTCCGAGACGTAAACCTAAATGGTTAATGCTTCGGAAATGATGCCCCGGAACCAGCTGCTTTCATCGAAAATTAACCATTGTTTAACCATGTTGGGAGCTTAGCAGTGAGCGCGACGCCGTTTCCCGTGGCAGAGGCCATCAACCCGCCGGAAATACGTGGCAAGAAGCCTGACGAAAAGCTGGACTGACCCGTTGATTCACTTTGAAAATGTTGGATTGCGCTATGGAATGGGTCCGGAAATCCTCCGCGATCTGACCTTCGACATTCCCAAGAAATCCTTCCAGTTCCTGACCGGCCCGTCAGGCGCCGGCAAGACGACGCTGCTCAGGCTGCTGTTCCTCTCGTTGAAGCCGACACGCGGCTTGATCCGCATGTTCGACCGCAACATTTCGACCATCCCGCGCGAAGAGTTCCCGATGCTGCGCCGCCGCGTCGGCATCGTCTTCCAGGACTTCCGCCTGCTCGATCACCTGACCACCTACGAGAATGTCGCGCTGCCCCTGCGCGTGCGGGGCAAGGACGAATCATCCTACCGCGCCGACGTTCTCGAACTGCTCGGCTGGGTCGGGCTCGGCGAGCGCATCAACGTTCTGCCGCCAGTCCTCTCGGGCGGCGAGAAGCAGCGCGCCGCGATCGCCCGCGCTCTGATCGACCGACCGGAAATCCTGCTTGCCGACGAACCAACCGGCAACGTCGACCCACCGATGGCGCGGCGGCTGCTCAACCTCTTCCTCGAACTCAACCGGCTCGGCACCGCCGTCGTCATCGCCACCCATGATCTTTCGCTGATGGACCAGGTCGAGGCGCGGCGCATGATCCTCTCGCAGGGACGGCTCGACATCTATGAGTGAAGCCCCGCTCGCCAACCATCCGCAGCCGGCAGCGCCCCCGGAGCGCAAGACCGCGCTGCGCGTGCGGCCGACGGCGCCGATCGTGCCGCCTGGCAATGTCTCCGGCCATGCGCTGATGCTGGTGATCGCCATCATGGCCTTCCTTGCCTGCCTGACGCTCGGCGCGGTCAGCATGGTGCGCTCGACGGCGCAGAGCTGGCAGAGCCAGATTTCCCGCGAGATCACCATCCAAATCAAGCCGGACGAAAAGCTTGACATGGAAAAGGCGCTCGCCGACGCGCGCGACCTGGCCCTGACCTTCGACGGCACCACCGATGGCAACATCCTTGACAAGGCGGCAACCGCTCGACTGCTTGAGCCCTGGCTTGGCGAAGGCCTCGATCTCGACGACCTGCCGGTGCCGCGCCTCGTCATCATCACCATCGACGAGAAAAACCCGCCCGATTTTACCGCAATGCGCACGATGCTGACGGAAACCATCCCGCAGGCCTATCTCGACGATCACCGCACCTGGGTCGATCGGCTGGTCGCCATGGCGCACACGACGGCGCTGATCGGCACCGGCGTGCTGGTGCTGGTTTTTTCGGCCATGGTGCTGACCGTCATCTTCGCGACGCGTGGAACGCTGTCGGGCAACCGGCATATTGTCGAGGTCCTGCATTTCGTCGGAGCCGAGGCCGGCTTCGTCGCCTCCGAGTTTCAGAAACATTTCCTCAAGATCAGCCTCAAGGGCGCAGGCGCAGGCGGCCTGCTCGCCGCGACCTGCTTTGCGATAGCGGGCTTCTGGCAGTCACGCTCGATCGCCACGCCGCAAAGCGACCAGGCGACCGCCCTGTTTGGCAGCTTTACCATCGGCTATACGGGTTATCTCGGCATTGCTGCGATCATGATCGTCATCGCGCTTCTGACCACGCTAACCGCGCGATTCACGGTGATGCGGACGATCTACGAGATCGACCAGATCCGCTCCGACCCGGCCCGTATCGATACGCACCAGAACTGACGAAAATGATTGCATTGCCTCGCATCCCTTCCTTGCCGCAATCTGTCCGTATGGAAGAATCACAATGGCTGGCGAAGCGCCCGGTACAGGAATGAGGGAAAGCGGCGGCATGCGGCAGAAAGGCGCGCGGGTGCGCAGGCATGTCAGCCTTCGCCGGCGGCTGGTGCGGCTGACGTTCTACGTGCTGCTGCTCACCGCTGGCAGCGCCACGGCAGGCTTCCTCTATTTCGCCGATTCCGTTGCCTCGCTGCAGCCTCCGGCCAACCCCAGAGCCGACGCCATCGTTGTCCTGACGGGAGGTTTCCAGCGGATCGATCAGGCCGTCGAACTCTTGAAAGGTGGAGCGGGCAAGCGGCTGCTGATCTCCGGCGTCCACCCCTCGACAACGGGCGGCCAGATCCGCCGTAACACGCAGAGCTCCGCCGACCTTTTCAAATGCTGCGTCGATATCGGCCATGACGCGATCGACACAATCGGCAACGCCAACGAAACCGCCAACTGGATCCGCAGCAACGGCTACCGCAGCATTCTCGTCGTCACCAACAATTACCACATGCCGCGCAGCCTGCTGGAACTGCGCCGCGCCAACCGCGGCATCGAATTCATCGCCTACCCGGTCGTCAATTCGGACCTGAAGAGCACAAACTGGCTTCGCAATCCGATGGTGCTGAAGACGATCCTTTCCGAATACGCCAAACTGACCATCGCATCCGTGCGTGACGCGCTCGGCGCCCATCCGGCAAGCGGCCTTCGCACCGAAAACAAGGACACACCCGCGTCGGGAAACTGAGCGACAACACCACAAGCTCGCTCGGGAAGCGGTTTTCCTTGCTGGAATATTCGTGTAGGCAGCGATCAGTCCTTTGCTGCGAAAGCCTGCCTGATGATCATCCTGCGTTCGGTCCTGTTCAACATCGCGTTCTATGCCAATCTGATTGCCCAGATGGTCGTCATGACGCCGATCTACTTCCTGGTGCCCCGAAAGACGGCATGGTTCGTTCCAAAAAACTGGGCCCGCAGCAACCACTGGCTCTTCAAGACGATCGTCGGCACGACGTTCGAGATCGAGGGTCTCGAAAATATCCCGAATGAGGGATATATCTTCGCCCCCAAGCATCAGTCCTTCTGGGACGTCTACGCATTGCTGCCCTGGCTCTCCGATCCCTTCTTCATCCTGAAGCGCGAACTCGTCTGGATCCCGCTGTTCGGCTGGTATGTCAAGAAACAGCGCATGGTGCCGGTCGATCGCGGTGCCCGTGGCAGGGTGATGGCGGCGGTGATGCAGCGCACCAAGGACGAAATGGCGACCGGCCGCCAGCTGATCATCTACCCCGAAGGCACACGCCGCGCCCCAGGGGCTCCGCCGCACTACAAATACGGCATCGCCCGGCTCTACCGTGATCTGGCCGTGCCAGTGGTACCGGTTGTCATGCATCCCGGCCTGTTCTGGCCGCGCCGAAAGTTTTTGCGGTTCCCCGGCCATTTCAAGGTGCGCATCCTGCCGCCGATCGAAGCCGGTCTCGAACCTGATGTCTTCCTGCAGAAACTGGTCGATGTGATGGAAAAGGCGAGCGACGCGCTGCTGGTGGAAACGGTGAAGGACAATCCGCACCTGCCGCTGCCGCCGACGGCAAGGCAACGGCTGAAGGAATTGCAGGCTCAGGCCTGAGCCTCCAGCCGCTTGACGGTGGCTGCCACTTCTTCGAGCCAGTGATCGCGAATGCCCATCTCCTGCAGATGGGCGAGCGTGTTCATCACATATTCCGTGTTGGCACCTGACTTGCCATGGGAAACAGCAACGGTCGCGGCCGCTTCCTCGGCGCTCAGCGCGCCGGCATATTGCACATGGGCACGGTCTATGATGTAGGCCAGTGCCGACACGCGCCGCCCATCGGCAAGCTTAACCGGCATGATGCGTTCCTTGTAGACATGGGTGACCAGTTCCCGCTCGCGGAGATAGTCGACGACCTCCGCCTCGTCACCCGGAGCGACCTTGAAGGCCATGCCGCGGCAGGAACCGCCGTAGTCGAGGCCGAGCACCAAGCCGGGACGCTCCTGCGTGCCGCGGTGCACCCAGGAGCGGACACAGAGCGAGCGCCGGTAGCCGAAAGCCCGGGCCGTCATCTTGTTCTCGAAGGTAAAGCCGGGGTTCCACATCAAGGACCCGTAGCCAAAGACCCAAAAATCGTCCATATCCACTGCCATTCATTGTCGCCCTCCCGATGCAGCCGAAAGGCGCCGGGATGGCCGACAGACAACTCTGGTGCTTTCCTAGCGTATAAGATCGTCAATCGGAATCGGTTTCCTGAACGATTGTGCGCAAACGCGAAGACGCCAGCAGCCAGTCCTGGTGCAACGGTATCAGAGATCGGCGATATCCTTGGAGCGGACCATGACAGCAGCAGACATTGCCGAACCCAGCGCCGCGAGCCGAAAGATGCGATGGCTGGCGATCGGTATCCTCCTGTTTCTGGTTCTCTATTCCGGTGCATGGTTTTTTGCGGCAAACCAGATCGAGACGCGGCTGCTGGCCTTTCTGAGCGAGAACAAAGGCACCGGGCCATCGGCCGAATGCGGCGGCATGACGGTGCGCGGCTTTCCTTTCCGCATCGGCCCGTTCTGCGAGACGGTCCGCCTTGACGATGCGACACGCGGAGCCTCGGCCTCGTTCGGCGCACTGCGCTCGGCAGCCCAGGTCTACCGGCCGGGACATGCGGTGATCGAACTCGACGGACCGGCGGAAATCCGCGTGTCGCGGGGCCTGTCCGTCTCGGCCGATTGGTCGCTGCTGCATGCCAGCATGCAAGCCACCCTTTCCGGCCTCGACCGGACCTCGATGACCTATGACCAGCTTGCGGGAACCGCCGTTTTGCCGGCGATGGTAGAGGACGCAATCGTCGGCGCCACGCACAAGCTCGCCTTCGGCGCAGGACATGGCGAGGCGCATTTCCGCCAGAACGGTCCAGATCTCGACGCCGCTCTCAGCGTCGATGGTTTCGATGCCAAGGTGGATGGCGGGCCAAGCCTGCTGCCGCTCCTCAATGCGAGCGCGGATATGACATTTGCCGATCGCGCCGCGCTGATGAATGCCGGCGGGCTGAAGCCCGGCGCGCTTCGCAACAGCAAGGGGGAAATGCGCAACCTGACCCTCGATCTCGGCGGCGGCATGGTCACCACCGCATCCGGGCCCTTCACGGTCAACGATCAGGGGCTGATCTCAGGCGAATTCAGCGTCACGATGAAGAACATCGAAGGCTGGCGTCAGAATCTGGTGAAGGTGTTTTCGAACGAGGACGGCACGGCCATGGTCAACAACATCGCCAACATGCTGACGGCGCTGGCCGACGGTAAGAACGAGGCGACCGTGAAGCTGAACGTCCGCGACGGGATAGCGTTTTTGGCGTTCTTCCCGATTGGGGAATTGCCGCAGCTGTGATGCTTGACGGCTATCGCATATAATAGCCCCTCATCCGCCCTGCCGGGCACCCCATGCTGATGGGGAGAAGGAACAAGCGGCGAGCTCCGGGCAAATCCCCTCTCCCCGCCTGCGGGGAGAGTGTTAGGGTGAGGAGCTATAATCGCCAAGATGTCCGAGCGAACAATCGGAAGGCTTATGGCGCCGCGGCAAGCCGCCTACTTCTGATCCATCGCATGGCGGCCGAAGTCGGCCATCTCGGTGTCCTGGCCAGCCTGGATGATCGAGCGGCGGATGGCGCGGGTGCGGGTGAAGAGGTCGAACAGCTTGTCGCCATCGCCCCACCGGATCGCCCGCTGCAGGTAGGCGAGGTCTTCCGAGAACCGTGCCAGCATTTCGAGGATCGCGTCCTTGTTGTGCAGGCAGACGTCGCGCCACATGGTCGGGTCGGAAGCGGCGAGACGGGTAAAATCGCGGAAACCGGAAGCGGAGTATTTGATGACTTCCGATTCCGTCACCGCTTCCAGATCATCCGCGGTGCCGACGATATTGTAGGCGATGATGTGCGGCAGGTGCGAAACGATCGCCAGAACCTTGTCGTGATGCTCGGCGTCCATGTCGTCGACCATCGAGCCCATCGTTTCCCAGAAGGTCCTGAGCTTCGCCTTCGCCGTCTCGTCGGTCTCCGGCAGCGGTGTCAGGATGCACCAGCGTCCCTTGAACAGGCCTATGAAGCCGGCGTCCGGGCCGGAATATTCCGTACCGGCAATCGGGTGCCCCGGAATGAAGTGGACGCCTTGCGGCATATGCGGCGCCATCTGGGCGATGACCGAGCCCTTGGTCGAGCCGACGTCCGTGACGATTGCGCCCGGCTTCAGGTTCGCAGCGATTTCGGCCGCGACAGCACCGGATGCACCGACGGGCACCGAGACGATGATAAGATCGGCATCCCTCACGGCGTCTGCGGCTGATGTCGTGTACCGATCGCCCAGCTTCAGCTCTTCGGCCCGCTTCAGCGTTGCGTCGCTGCGTGTCGAAACGACGACGGAACCAGCAAGTCCCTTGTCCTTGATTTCTCGCGCGATCGACGAGCCGATCAGGCCGATACCGACCAGCGCGATGGTATCAAACTGCTTTGCCATCACGCCCGCCCCATGAACTCGGTCAACGCGGCGATCACGCCTTCATTGGCCTCGGCGGAACCGATCGTCATGCGCAGCGCATTGGGGAGACCGTAGGCGCGCACGGCCCGCAGGATGAAGCCGCGGCTCGTCAGGAACTCATCGGCCTCCGACGCCCGCTTGCCGTCCACTTCCGGGAAATGGATGAGCACGAAATTGGCGACCGACGGCGTCACCCTGAGGCCGATCGAGCTGAGAGCGCCGGTGACCTTTCCAAGCCACTCGAGGTTGTGATCGACGGCGGTGGCGATGAAGGTCTGATCGCGGATGGCAGCGGCGCCGGCGGCGATGGCGGGAGCGTTCATGTTGAACGGTCCGCGGACACGGTTCAATGCGTCGACGATGGCAAGCGGAGCGTACATCCAGCCGACGCGCAACCCTGCAAGACCATAGACCTTCGAGAAGGTGCGGGTCATCACCACGTTGCGGTTCGACGAGACGAGTTCGAGCCCGGCCTCATAGTCGTTGCGGCGGACATATTCGGCATAGGCGGCATCGAGCACGAGAATGACGTGCTTTGGCAGGCCGGCCTGGAGGCGGCGGACCTCTTCGACGGGAACATAGGTACCCGTCGGATTGCCCGGATTGGCGATGAAGACGATCTTCGTCTTCTCGGTCACCGCCGCGAGGATCGCGTCGACATCGACGCGGCAATCCTTTTCCTTGACGACGACTGGCGTCGCGCCGGCGGCCATTATCTGGATCTTGTAGACGAGGAAGCCATGCTCGGTGATGATGCCCTCGTCGCCCGGCGCCAGATAGACATGGCAGAGCAGGCCGAGCAGCTCGTCGGAACCATTGCCGCAGATCAGGTTCGCGGCGTTCAGGCCGTGCACGGAAGCGATCGCTTCGCGCAGGTCCACCGCCTGGCCATCCGGATAACGCTCAAGGCTCGCCGCCGCTTTCTGGAAGGCCTCGATCGCCCTCGGGCTGGGCCCCATCGGGGTTTCGTTCGAGGAGAGCTTGTAGACCTTGGCGACGCCCGGAGCGTGCTCCTTGCCCGGCACGTAGGCGGCGATGTCGAGGATACCGGGACGGGGTGCGGGGCTTTGCAGTTCAGCGCTCATGGGATCAGCTTTCCGGAGACAAAAGACGAGGCCCAGCCAATAGCGGCGAATGCTGATTTTGTCGAGTGTCGGCCTGTGGCGCTTTCATTCTGCTTGCGGCTTCACCCCCCTGTCACTCGGTGAGGAAAAGAACGATCTCCCCACCTGTGGGGGAGATGTCACGGAGTGACAGAGGGGGGTCCGCCAGCGGACACTCGCCGGCTATACAAAATTCCGCGTCGTTGGGACGCCGTGCGGCGCCAGCACAGGCACGAAGACACGCCGGGAAGCGCGGGCGGCCACCGGCAGGCCCTGGTAGAGGCGCTTCTGGGCCTCGACGATGATGACGCCGGAAAACACCGGCCAAAGCGACCGCCCGATCCGCTCAAAGGCGCTACGCAGCTTGAGCACCATCTTCAGTTTGGAGGGCGGGAAGAACAGCGCATCGGCGGATGCGCCGGGCGTGAAGTTGGTCTCGCGCAGAAGTGCGGTCAATTGCCCGCGCGAATAGGGGCGGCCGGAGCCGAACGGCGTGTGCTCCATGCGAGCCCAGACGCCGCGGCGGTTTGGCACGACGATGACGAGGCGACCGCCGGGCGCAAGGACGCGCCACAGTTCCTTCATCGTCTCCCGCGGATTTTCGGCGAATTCCAGTGAATGCACCATCAGCACCCGATCGACCGACGAATCGGGCAAGGGCAGCTCCTCGTCAAAGATCAGCGCTGTCGAGGACAGTTCGGCGACTGGCCAGTTCACCGCCCCCTGCCCCGCCGGCATGAAGGCGAAGGTCCGCTCCGTATCGGCGCGAAAACGGTCGAGAAAGGGAACGGCGTAGCCAAGGCCAACCAGCCGCTCCTCCGGCAGTCGCGCCCAGACGGACGACAGCGCCATGCTGATCGACTGTTCGGCGAAATGTCCGAGGCCGGAATGATAGAACTCGCGAAGGTCGACAATATCTGCGTGCATGAGCATCATGTTAGTCCGGAACGGTTGGACTTCAAGGCGTCCGTCACTACATTTGCCGTAACGACCCGTCTCTTCCAGGAGCCATACAATGGCCAATCTCGAACTCGACCTCTTTCTGTGCCGCACCGACAATTTCGGCGTACTGGTGCACGACCCCGTAAGCGGCGCAACCGCCTCCATCGATGCGCCGGAGGAGCAACCGATCCTTGGCGCGCTGAAACGGCGCGGCTGGACCTTGACTCATATTCTGACAACCCATCACCACCCGGACCACGTCTCGGCGAACCTGGCGCTGAAGGAGGCGTTTGGCGTCACAATCATCGGGCCGGAGAACGAGGCAAGCAAAATCCCCGGCATCGACCGCACGATCGGCGACGGCGGCCATTTCGATTTTGCCGGCCACAGGGTCAATGTCTTCGAAACGCCTGGGCATACCGCCGGGCACATCTGCTTCCATTTCCCCGAGGACAAGCTCTTGTTTTCCGCCGACACGCTGTTTGCGCTCGGCTGCGGACGGCTGTTCGAAGGCACGCCGGCGCAGATGTGGGCGTCGCTGCAGAAGCTGATGGCCTTGCCGGACGACACGACGGTCTATTTCGGCCACGAGTATACCCAGTCAAATGCCCGTTTCGCCCTGACCGTCGATCCGCAAAACGAGGCCCTGAAAAAACGCGCGGCCGATATCGACGCGATCCGGGGAAGGGACGAACCCACAGCGCCGACGACACTCGGGCTGGAGAAGCAGACCAATCCCTTCCTGCGGCCGCATGATGCCGGTATCCGGACGCATCTCGATATGCCGGACGCGTCGGACGCCGAGGTCTTCGCCGAAATCCGCAAGCGCAAGGACAATTTCTGATGGACGTCCAGTTGCCACTCTCGGCCCAGGCGATCATCGAGACGCTGAAGATGCAACGCCACCCCGAGGGTGGTTGGTACATCCAGACCTTCAAGGATGAGGCGGGCGGTGCGCGGGGGCATTCCACGGCCATCTACTATCTGCTGGAGCGCGGCGAGCGTTCCCATTGGCATCGCGTCTGCGACGCGGCGGAGGTCTGGCACTACTATGCGGGCGCGCCGCTGGCGCTCAGCATCGCCGAGAATGGCAAGCCGGCGACGCGCGTCACGCTCGGGCCGGACATTCCGAGTGGAGAGCGGCCGCAGGCGATCGTACCGGCCGACTGGTGGCAGTCTGCGACCTCGCTGGGCGCATGGACATTGGTTGGCTGCACCGTATCGCCGGGTTTCGATTTTTCCGCCTTCGAAATGGCGCCGCCGGATTGGCAACCGCCCGCGGCGTGATCCCTATTCGGCGGGCTGAGCGGCATCTGCCCGATCACGGAAAATGACGTCCTTGGCCGCCAGAACCGCACCACCGGTCACGAACAGGCAGGCGAGCGCAATGCGCCAGGACGGCTCGGCAAAGCCGAACAGGACGAGGACGAGCGTGGAAAGCACCGGCGCCGCATAGCTGGCGACGCCGAGGATTTGTATATTGCCGTTCTTGATGCCGTAGTCCCAGGCGTAGAATGCCGCCCCGACGGGCAAGAGCCCGAGGCCTGCAACGGCGATCCATTGCGTTGCCGTTTCCGGCCAGACGGTCGTTTCCAGGCCGAGATGGCAGAGGAACGACAATGCAGCCGTCGTCAGGCAGAAGCCGGTGACGACATCCGTCGAGACAGCATCGAAGCGCCGCGTCAGCAGCGAGTAGCCGGACCAGGTGAAGGCGCAGGCGAGCGCCGCGCCATAGCCCATGGCATAAGCCTCATCGAACTGAACCCCATTGCGGGCGACGATCAGGATAGTACCGGCGAGGCCGCAAAGCGCGCCGGCAATGTGATACCAGCGCAGCCGCTCGCCCGGCAGCAGCGCCGAGCCGACGACGATGAGCAAAGGCCAGAGATAGGCAATCAGCCCGGCCTCGACCGCGGGCGCGTTGCGAAGCGCCGTGAAATACAGGAAGTGATAGCCAAACAGCCCGGCAATACCGACGACCCAGACCTTGGCAGGCTGTTTCAGCAGCGCAAGCCGCTCCGGCTTCAGCGCCAGCACGATGATCCCGGGCAGGCTGCCGATGGAAAAGCAGATCGCCGAGAGTTGGAAGGGCGGCATGGTGCCCGAGGCGGCAGTGAACAAGGCCAGCAGCGACCACATGAGGATCGCCGAAAATCCGATCAGCGTTGCCTTGACTTTCATGCGTCGACCCCAGGCATTGAAAAGAATTGTCAGCCGCCGAATTTGGTGGCCCAGACGGTGACCGGGCCGAGCCGCGTCGGGATCCGGACATAGACCGGAGCATATACATTCACCGCATCAGACTTGGCAAACCAGATTTCCATCGTATCCAGCTTGCGCAGGTAATCAACGTCATCGCGCCCCTTGCGGTAGCCGGATCTCGGCACGAACTTGATGCCGCAGACGATGACGTTGCCTTCGAAACCATCGGTCTTGAACGGTTTGGTGCCCTTTGCCGAAAGTTTCAGGTCCATCCGTGATTCGCCGTCGAAGATCGGCACGCTCTTCGGGCAGATGCGGGTGTCCGCGGGAAAGATCAGGCCGGAAAGCGGGTCGACGACGTTGCGCATATCGGCCTTGGTGACCGGCACCCAGTTTTTCGGGATACGGCGGGCCGGCTTCATGGAGGCCGACAGGACGTTCCCATTGTTGAAACGAACGTCAATCGCCCTGCCCTTCTTGCCGGTCCTATAGCGCACCCGATATTCCGAAGCGGTTAGACGGTCCCGTCCGACGACGCCGGAAACGGAAGTCTGGCCGGAGGTCTGGGCGAAAATGTCGGCGAGGCCGGCCGAATTCATCGTGCCGGAGATGGTGTAGCGGTCGGCCTTGAATTCAGAGCGAAACGACGCCCTGGCAATCGGCAGGCCAGCCAGCGAAATGCTGTAGTCCGTGTTGTGCTTCACCTCGACGGCCTGAGCCAGGCCTGTGGAAAACGTCGTGGTGACGAAGGCCAGAAGCGCCGAGATACCGATGCGCCAGTTCATTCCGCAAGCCCTTCCATTTCCCGTTCAAGCAACCTTCGCAGATACGGCGGGTTTGCGGCATTTCTGGGCCGCGAGACCTGCATTTGCCATAAGGTTTAACCCACCGCGCAGCAAAGTGGAATTGCCCGGTCAAAGATGTAATATGAACGCGGCCAACCACAGTCGAAGCTCTCCCGGCCGTGTAGCACCGGCGTGGGATTTCAACAGTTTTCCCGGAAAACGAAGGTTTGGCTTGACGTCGAGGCTGCGTCTGACTATAGAACCGCAACTTTCCAATCATGGCCAACGGAATGCGGCCTGGGCGCTTAGGCCCGCTAACGCATGGACCGAAGCCGAAAAGAAAAATAGGTGCATCATGTCCCGTAGTTGCGAATTGACCGGCAAGGGCGTCCAGTCGGGCAACAATGTGAGCCACGCAAACAACAAGACCAAGCGCAAGTTCCTGCCGAACCTGTGCAGCGTCACGTTGATCTCCGACGCGCTTGGCCAGCGTTACCGTCTTCGCGTTTCGGCTGCAGCTCTGCGTTCGGTCGAACATCGCGGCGGCCTCGACGCGTTCCTGCTCAAGGCTGACGAAACCGAACTGTCGATGCGCGCTCGTCTGCTGCGCCGCCAGATCGTCAAGAAGACAGCTGAAGCAGTCGCTGCTTAATCAGCCGTTGCGCATTGCGATTTAAAGGCTTGCCTGGGTGACCGGCGAGCCTTTTTCTCGTCTAACGTTTCAGTCAATCTTCGCTAATCTTGCCGGGCTTAAGCGCGGCGAAATCGCGAACCCTTTTCCTCCAACTGGTGGCATACCCCAGGATAAAAAAATGCTGACAAACCGCACGTTCCTGATCTATGTCGCACTGATGACCGCCGTGGTCGTGGCTTCCAACTTCCTCGTCCAGTATCCCCTGCCAGGCTCGATCGGCGGCATGCAGCTGGGCGATCTCCTGACCTGGGGCGCATTCAGTTATCCGATCGCCTTTCTGGTCACCGACCTCACCAACCGCCAGTTCGGACCGCAGACCGCCCGTAAGGTGGTGATCGCCGGCTTTGCGGTTGCCATCCTCTTGTCGTTCCTGATTGCCACGCCGCGAATTGCGATCGCATCCGGATCGGCCTTCCTGCTCGGTCAATTCCTCGACATCTCGGTGTTCAACAAGCTGCGGACGCAGAGCTGGTGGCGCGCTCCGTTGATCGGCTCCCTGTTCGGCTCGTTCCTCGATACGGCGATCTTCTTTTCCTTCGCCTTCGCCTCGTTTTTCGTGTTCTTTGGCCCGAACGATCCCTTCGCACTGGAAAGCGCGCCGATCCTCGGCGTCATGACTGCCGAAGCGCCGCGGTGGATTTCCTGGGCGCTCGGCGATCTCAGCGTCAAGATCCTCGTCGGCCTGGTGATGCTCCTGCCCTACGGCGCGCTGATGAGCGTCATCCGGCCAATGTCGGCCTTGAAGGCGAGCGCCTGACTTATCTAAAGCAACAGGGCGACGGCGCAACATAGCTCGTCATTCAACCAGCCGGAATTCCAGCATCAGGTTGCGCTCGAGTATGGAATGGTTGTCGTCTGAAACGACGATGACGCGGATATCGCCGCCGGGCTCCACGACGATATCCAGGCCTTCCATGTTGTCGATCTGATAGCCCATGTCGGCCTGCAACAGGACATCGCCATCGACCGCGGCGCCCGGTTTGATGTCATCGCCCTTGATCCGGCGGATCTGCATGCCGATGCCTTCGGCGAAACTGAACCGGCGCTCCAAGAGCAGCAAATCGCCGTTCGGCAGGAACGCACCGTCGGTAACAGCGAAGGGCTTTTTCTGGACGACGCCAAAGACGCCCTTGCGCGGGCCATCGAGAACGGCCGCATAGATATGCGCGGCCTTGTCCAGACTGAGCTCCGAGACGACCACGGCGCCGCCGCCAAGCGAGCTTTCCTTCGGGGAAACGGCGATGGTTTCAAGCCCGCGATTGCTGCGTAGCGATTTCGACGGAATGAACGTGGGCAGCGTCGCAACGGGACGCGACCGCGCAAATCCGGGGTCTGGATAGACCTTCACGAGATTCATCTGCTCGATGCTGGCGAGCGCCTCGCCATCGCGCAGAGCCAATCCCTCGCTGTCCATGTCCCCCTTGACCTGCTCGGACCGACCATTGGGATCGATCATTGACGTCACCGTCAGATCGCTCACACCGGAGAGCCGGCCCTCCGCATCGCGGGCGATTTCGCCCTCGACCCAGTGGCCGGTATCCATCACGGCGAGGAAGGATTTGCGGTCCGGGCGGAAGCGAATCGAGGAGATTGCGCCCAGCAAGGCGTTGCTTGACGACATTTCGATGCCGCCCATGAATTCCAGCTTTCCGAACAGTTTCTGGTCCGAACCAATCTTGAAATTCCCCATCTGCCGGCTTGTCACCGGGACAGTTTCCGGCTTCGGAACGGACACGGCGGCGGCCGGCATTACGGCGAGAGTAAGGGACAAGGCGGCAGCCCGAATCAATATCGCTTTCAATGGAATTCCTTCCGGCAGGCCGGCGCGGAGCATGAATGTTGCTCCTTAAAAACTCAAACAGACAATGCGAAAATAACACCGGGGCTACTTGCCGCCCCGGTCAGAAAATGTGTCAGCCAGCGCGCCGCATCGACCCGCCTCGCCGCCTCGATCCTTCGTCGTCGAACAGGGAAGCGAGTTGCTCGGTCATCGCGCCGGCCAGTTCATCGGCATCGACGATCGTCACGGCGCGGCGATAGTAGCGCGTGACATCATGGCCGATGCCGATCGCCAGCAGTTCGACCGGCGAACGCGTCTCGATCTGCTCGATGACGGCACGCAGATGCCGCTCGAGATAATTGCCCGGATTGACCGACAAGGTCGAATCATCGACCGGCGCGCCATCGGAGATCATCATCAGGATACGGCGCTGCTCGGAGCGACCGAGCAGCCGGTTGTGCGCCCAGATCAGCGCCTCGCCGTCGATGTTTTCTTTCAGCAGCCCTTCGCGCATCATCAGGCCGAGATTACGGCGGGCGCGTCGCCATGGGGCGTCGGCGGACTTGTAGACGATGTGGCGCAGGTCGTTGAGGCGCCCCGGCGTCTGTGGCTTGCCGCTCGCCAG
>UCOA01000066.1 GCA_900474095.1 Hyphomicrobiales bacterium
CAGGCTGGCGCCGCCGATGGCGCGTGCCTGGGCGCCGACGGCGCCTTCGATGATTTCTGGCATGACGACGCCTTCGAGATCAAGCTCGCCGGCGGCCTTGCGGATGGCTGCAACGATACGTTCGCGGACCCAGCCGGGAAAACCGCCGTCTATGACGGCCGCGCTGAAATCGATGATCGAGGCGGAAGAGACGATCGCCTGGGCGAGGGCCGCGGCAGTCAGTTGTATCCAGTTCTCAAGCGGCTCGCCGAAGTCGATCCATTCATCGGCGGAGTACCAGAGCGGTTGCGGATCGATACCCCTTTCGCGCAGCAGATTTTCAAGCACGAAGATCGAAGCGATTTTCAGCAGCTGCTGCGGCTTGCCGTTCTTGTCGGAAACCTGCAGCGGGCCGACTGCGCCGGCGGTTCCGGTCCGGCCGGAAAACAGCGAGGAATTCAGGACGATGCCGCCGCCGATGAAGGAGCCGATGTAGAAGTAGATGAAGTCCGGATAGGTGGCGCCGACCCCGAATATGAGCTCGGCGCCGCAGGCGCTCGTGGCATCGTTCTGCATCAGCACTGGATGACGCGTGCGTGCAGCCACTGCGCTGCGCAGATCGAAACCGCGCCAGCTGGCCATTGCCTCCTTCGGCGCGCCGGTCTCCTCGGCCCAGCTCCACAGCTGGAAGGGGGTCGCGATGCCGATACCGGCGATGCGGCCCCGCTGCTCCTCCGTCAGTATCTTTTCGAGCTTTGGTATGCCCTCGACGATGAAGGTCAGAATCTCGTCCGGCATCGGATAGGCATGGATCTGGTGCAATTGCAGGCGGATATTGCCGACGAAATCCATCAGCACGAGGTCGCAGCTGCGCCGGCCGATCTTGACCCCATAGGAATAGACCGCATCCGGATTGAGCCGCATTGGAATGGATGGCTGGCCGACGCGACCGCGCACCGGATCGCCGCGCATCAGCAGATCGTCTTTTTCAAGCGCCCGCATGATGACGGAGACCGTCTGTGCGGAGAGGCCGGAGCGCCGGGCGATA
This sequence comes from Hyphomicrobiales bacterium, assembly GCA_900474095.1. Classification (GTDB taxonomy): domain Bacteria; phylum Pseudomonadota; class Alphaproteobacteria; order Rhizobiales; family Rhizobiaceae; genus Pararhizobium. The sequence goes on from UCOA01000066.1 coordinate 1,028, forward strand.
TCGGCCTTCGAGAGGCTGCCGTGACGACGCACCAGCGACATGACGAGCCGCTCGTTATAGGCGCGCACACGTGTGAGGTTCGCGCCGCCGCCTGGATCCAGAACATCCGTCATCGGCAGGGCAGTGCCGGAATCGGCGTGTGGTGTCATGCCCCTGTTCCTCCCGTGAGCGCCATCTCCTGTCCGAACTGGGTGGTTTCCGACAGGCCTCCTGATTGCGCTTCATTCCATTTTTGCGTGCACGCTGCACCCGTGAAAAGCGCATGCACATTTTCTGCGCAGAGAATGCCACAGATTTTTAATAATTCAATTTGATTTATTTATTGACAGGATTTGGTTTTGGTGTTTGTTTTGTGCCCGGAAGCGTCAACTGCGGCAGTGGAGATGTTGTGGTGGGCGAGGCCTGACGAGCCGGTAGACCGGTTTCAATTTTCAATCCTTGGGAGGATTTCATGAAGACCACTATTGTTTCCGCCGCTCTCGGCGCGCTTGCGCTCGGCGTTGTTTTTGCTGCACCTGCCCAGGCCGCTGATGTTTCGGCCTGCCTGATCACCAAGACCGATACCAATCCCTTCTTCGTCAAGATGAAGGAAGGCGCAACAGCCAAGGCAAAAGAACTCGGCGTCGAGCTGAAGTCCTATGCCGGCAAGATCGACGGCGACAGCGAAAGCCAGGTCGCGGCGATCGAAACCTGCATTGCCGACGGTGCCAAGGGCATTCTGCTGACGGCTTCCGACACCAAGGGTATCGTGCCGGCCGTGCAGAAGGCGCGCGACGCCGGTGTTCTCGTGATCGCGCTGGATACGCCGCTTGAGCCGGCCGATTCCGCCGATGCCACGTTCGCGACCGACAACCTTCTCGCCGGCAAGCTGATCGGTCAGTGGGCCGCGGCAACCCTCGGCGACAAGGCCAAGGACGCCAAGGTTGCTTTCCTCGACCTGACGCCATCCCAGCCGTCCGTCGACGTCCTGCGTGACCAGGGCTTCATGATCGGCTTCGGTATCGACCCGAAGGACGCCAGCAAGATCGGCGACGAAGACGATGCGCGCATCGTCGGTCACGACGTCACCAACGGCAATGAGGAAGGCGGTCGTACCGCCATGGAAAACCTTCTGCAGAAGGACCCGTCCATCAATGTCGTTCACACGATCAACGAGCCAGCCGCTGCCGGCGCCTATGAGGCACTGAAGGCTGTCGGCAAGGAAAAGGACGTTCTGATCGTGTCGGTCGACGGCGGTTGCCCGGGCGTCAAGAACGTCATCGATGGCGTCATCGGCGCGACTTCGCAGCAGTATCCGCTGCTGATGGCGTCGCTTGGCATCGAAGCAATCAAGAAGTTCGCCGACACGGGCGAAAAGCCGAAGCCGACCGAAGGCAAGGACTTTTTCGACACGGGCGTGGCGCTCGTGACGGATAAGCCTGCCCCGGGTGTTGAATCGATCGACACCAAGGCCGGCACTGACAAGTGCTGGGGCTGATGCTCCGCCACTGAACGGGTTGGTGGGCGGCTTCGGCCGCCCTTCTTTTCAGCCAGGACTGTCATTTTGACAAAACGCCATAACCGTGGGCACACTTCTCCCCTTGCCTTGCCCGCCTGCCCGGTGTGCCGCGCAGGCGGGTGGGGTGAGGAGCCCATACCGACGGGAACGGTTTAAGAGGCGGGAGGAATTTTCATGAGCGAACCGACAGTAGCCTCACAGCCATCGCAGGAATTCGAAAAGGTCCTGAGTGGCAGTTCGAAGCAGGTTGCTTCCTTTGATACGCATGACAAGACTGCCTTGCAGAAAGCCCAGCACTTTTTGCATAAGAGGCCGGCGGCGGTGCCGCTGATCGTGCTGGTCCTTTCGCTGATCGTTTTCGGATCAGTACTCGGCTCGAAGTTCTTCTCGGCCTTTTCACTGACGCTGATCCTTCAGCAGGTGGCAATCACCGGCATCGTCGGCGCCGCGCAGACCCTGGTCATTCTGACGGCCGGCATCGACCTGTCCGTCGGTGCGATCATGGTGCTTTCGTCCGTGGTGATGGGGCAATTTGCCTTCCGCTACGGCTTCCCGCCGGAAATGGCGGTGATCTGCGGCATTGCCGTTGGAGGGCTCTGTGGTGCCGTCAACGGCTGGCTGGTGTCGCGCGTGAAGCTGCCGCCCTTCATCGTCACGCTCGGCATGTGGCAGATCGTGCTGGCGTCGAACTTCCTTTATTCCGCCAACGAAACAATCCGCTCCCAGGACATCAGCACCAGCGCGCCGATCCTCCAGTTCTTCGGCACCAATATCCGCATCGGCAATGCCGTCTTTACCTACGGCGTGGTCGCCATGGTGCTTCTCGTCGGCATCCTTTGGTATGTGCTGAACAAGACCGCCTGGGGAAGGCATGTCTACGCGGTCGGTGACGACCCGGAAGCCGCCGAACTTTCAGGCGTCAATGTCAAGAAGATGCTGATGTCGGTCTATATCCTGTCGGGCCTGATCTGCGCGCTTGCCGGGTGGACCCTGATCGGCCGCATCGGGTCGGTTTCGCCGACGGCGGGCCAGTTCGCCAACATCGAATCGATCACCGCCGTGGTGATCGGCGGCATCTCGCTCTTCGGCGGCCGCGGCTCGATCATGGGCATGCTGTTCGGGGCGTTGATTGTCGGCGTCTTCCAGCTCGGCCTGCGCCTGATCGGCACGGACCCGCAATGGACCTATCTCTTGATCGGTGTGCTCATCATCGCCGCCGTTGCAATCGACCAATGGATCAGAAAGGTGGCAGGCTGATGGCTCAGGAACCCATTCTCACCGCGCGTGGCATCGTCAAGCGCTACGGCCGCGTCACCGCCCTCGACCATGCCGATTTCGATCTCTACAAGGGCGAAATCCTGGCCGTGATCGGCGACAACGGCGCCGGAAAGTCCTCGATGATCAAGGCGATTTCCGGCGCGATCCATCCGGACGAAGGTGAAATCCGCCTGGACGGCGAGGTCGTGAACTTCCGTTCGCCGATCGAGGCACGCAAGGCGGGCATTGAGACGGTTTACCAGAACCTTGCCCTGTCGCCAGCGCTCTCGATCGCCGACAACATGTTCCTCGGCCGGGAAATTCGGAAATCCGGCCCGCTCGGCAAGGTCTTCCGCATGCTCGATCATGCAGCGATGGAGAAGATCGCTCGTGACAAGTTGTCGGAACTTGGCCTGATGACGATCCAGAACATCAACCAAGCGGTGGAAACGCTTTCCGGCGGCCAGCGCCAGGGCGTGGCCGTGGCCCGCGCCGCGGCCTTCGGCTCCAAGCTCATCATTCTCGACGAGCCGACGGCAGCACTCGGGGTGAAGGAAAGCCGCCGCGTCCTGGAACTGATCCTCGACGTGCGCGCGCGCGGTCTGCCGATCGTGCTTATCTCGCACAACATGCCGCATGTGTTCGAGGTGGCCGACCGCATCCACATCCACCGGCTTGGCAAACGCCTCTGCGTCATCAATCCGAAGGAATACACCATGTCGGATGCCGTTGCCTTCATGACCGGCGCCAAGGTGCCGCCGGAGGCGCTCGCCGCATGACCATGACGCTTGCGGCCATGGCCAACGCCGTCATTGAGAAAGCCGGCAAGCTGCCACGCTTCATCGTCGCCATTGCCGGCCCCCCCGGGGCCGGCAAGTCCACGCTTGCCGATGCCCTCCACGAAGAGCTGACGCGGCGCGGTGAAAAATCCGCCGTCCTGCCGATGGACGGCTTTCACATGGATAACGGCATCCTCAAGGAGCGCGGCCTGCTGAAACGCAAGGGGGCACCGGAAACCTTCGACGTCCGCGCCTTCATCGATATTGTCGCCGCGGTGCGAAAGGCGGACGAGGAGGTCCTTGTTCCGGTCTTCGACCGCTCGCGCGAGATCGCCATCGCCTCGGCGCGCGTCGTTGCGCCTGAGACCCGCATCATTCTCGCCGAAGGCAATTATCTGCTGCTCGACGAGGCGCCCTGGTCGCGGCTCGACGGCATGTTCGATCTGACGATCTTCGTCGGCCCCTCCTACGAGGTCCTGGAGGAACGCCTGCGGCAGCGCTGGATCCACTACGGCCTGGATGCCGCCGGCATCGAATGGAAGCTCTACGGCAACGATCTACCGAACGGGAAGCGGATCATCGACAATTCCCGCCCGGCGGATATCGCCATCGAGATTTTCGAAACGGCCTGAGGCCTGCAGTCGATCGATCATTGTTTTCCCGCGTATAATGATGCTATCCGAACCTTCGGTCAGCGCATGCCCTACAGCGCCGCGCGTCAAGCATGACGGGCAAAGGACGCCGTAGCGCTTTGAAACTGCTGCATAATTTTTTCCTTAAATCGATTTCCGATTTAAGGAATTATGCAGTAGAACCATGCGCCAGTAGATTGCGCCTGGAGAACCCGTCATGAGCACGCACGCCGTCATCGAATTCACGATCCGCCGCCCCGACGACTGGCATCTGCATCTGCGCGACGGCGGCATGCTCAACGGCGTGATCGGCGACACCAGCCGCCATTTCGCCCGCGCCATCATCATGCCCAATCTGGTGCCGCCGGTCGTCACAACAGCCGATGCGGCAGCCTATCGCGAGCGCATCATGGCAGCCCGCCCCAAGGGCGACAGCTTCGAGCCGCTGATGACGCTCTATCTTACCGAAGGAACCAACCCGGACGACGTGGAAGCCGGGCAAAAAAGTGGCCTGATCACCGCGGTCAAACTTTATCCGGCCGGCGCGACGACAAATTCCCAAAGCGGCGTGCGCAATTTCGAAAATGCCATGCCGGTGCTGGAGCGGATGGCGAAGATCGGCCTGCCGCTCTGCGTCCACGGCGAGGTGACAACGCCGGACGTCGACATCTTCGACCGCGAAGCCATGTTCATCGAAACCGTGCTCGACCCGCTGCGCACCCGCCTGCCGGAACTGAAGGTGACGATGGAACACGTCACCACCAGGGACGGTATCGACTACATCAAATCCTCCACCGCCAATCTCGCCGGTTCGATCACCACCCATCACCTCATCATCAATCGCAACGCCATCCTCGTTGGCGGCATCCGCCCGCATTATTACTGCCTGCCGGTCGCCAAGCGCGAAGTGCATCGTCTTGCCCTGCGCGCCGCTGCCACCTCGGGGGACGCCCGTTTCTTCCTCGGCACCGATTCCGCCCCGCATATCGATCCCTTGAAGGAATGCGGCTGCGGCTGCGCCGGCATCTATACCTCGATCAACACGATGAGCTGCCTTGCCCACGTCTTCGAGCAGGAAAATGCGCTGGACAAGCTGGAGGCCTTCGCGTCTCTGAGCGGCCCGACCTGGTACGGCCTGCCGGTCAACGACGAGACGATCACGCTGCGCAAGCAGGCGGACCCTGTAGAGTTTCCAAAGAAGATCGAGACGGAGGCCGGCACGGTCACCGTCTTCGATCCGATGTTCCCCCTGCACTGGGCTGTCGTGGAGCGCTGAATTCAAGCGCGAAAAAGCGCTTCTTTCAATCGGAGTTTGTGAATATCCTCTCTGTTGGATCGGCGCCTGTGGAGACGCCGCCTGTCATGGGCGCGTCCGGTTGCCGGATAACTGGCAGGGGAAACTTATGAATTTCAACCAGGCTGTTATAACCGCATTTTCCAAATACGCCGTCTTTACGGGCCGGGCTAGTCGCCCGGAATTCTGGTGGTTCGCCCTGTTCAATGTCATGGTTGCGATCGTCGCGACGATTGTCGATGCGACCATCGGCATCGAGCTTTTCAGCATTGCAGCAGGGCTGGCGCTGTTGCTGCCGGGCCTTGGCGTCGCCGTTCGTCGCCTGCATGATACCGATCGGACCGGCTGGTGGGTGCTGATCGGTATCATTCCGATCATCGGCCTTGTCGTGCTGATCATCTTCTACGCGACGCCCGGCACACCCGGCGCCAACGAGTACGGTCCGCCGCCGACTACCGCGTGAAGCCGAACCTCGAGGAGTGCCCTGGGGGCTTGAGGTCACGGTGACCGATCCCTTCAGCATCGCCTTCCGCCAGAGGAAATAACATCAAGCTTGGCGGCAAAGTCCTGTGCCGCCAGGGTTCCGCCTCTGGCTTTCGAAGGCCTGAACTGCTATGCGCGGGTAGCAAAAATCCCATGGCTGCAGGAGACCGCCGATGATCCAGACATCCTTTCCCGACAAGGCCGTAATGGCCGAACTCGTTGCCAAGATGCTCTGGGAAATCAAGGCGGTGCATTTCCGCGCCGATGAGCCCTACAAGCTCGCGTCGGGCATGGCGAGCCCGGTCTATATCGATTGCCGCAAGCTGATCTCCTATCCGCGCATCCGCTCGACGGTGATGGATTTCGCCGCCGCGACCGTGCTGCGCGAGGCAGGGTTCGAGCAGTTCGACGTTATCGCCGGCGGCGAGACGGCGGGCATTCCCTTCGCAGCAATGCTGGCCGAGCGGCTAGCGCTGCCGATGATCTATGTGCGCAAGGCGCCAAAGGGCCACGGCCGCAATTCCCAGATCGAAGGCCATATGCCTGAGGGCGCGCGTGTCCTCGTTATTGAGGATCTGACCACGGCCGGCGGATCGATGTTCACGTTCGTCGACGCCATTCGCGCGGCCGGCGGCGTGGTCGATCATGGTATCGCCCTGTTCTACTACGATATCTTCCCGAAGGCCCGCGCCGAGATGCAGGAAAAGGGCGTGACGCTGCACAACATCGCCACCTGGCGTGACGTTCTCGCGGTCGCCAAGGCGCAGAAGCTGTTCGACCAAAACACCCTGTCGGAGGTCGAAACCTTCCTCAATGGGCCGCTCGAATGGTCCGGCCGCAATGGCGGCGTCAGCGCGTTGGCGTCAGCCTGAAAAACGGTGCTGGAATTTCCGCTCACATTGCTTTAAATCGATTGAAATTAAATCACTGAACGAGAGGATGCCGTCTTGATCATCTGCTGTGGAGAAGCCCTGATCGACATGCTGCCGCGCCAGACGACGGCCGGCGAGGTGGCCTTCGCGCCGTACTCCGGCGGCGCGATCTTCAACACGGCGATTGCGCTCGGGCGCCTCGGCATCCCGACCGGCTTCTTCACCGGCCTTTCCGACGACATGTTCGGCGATATGCTGCGCGCAACGCTGAAATCCAGCAATGTCGATTTCGCCCCTTGCGCGACCCTCTCGCTCCACACGACGGTTGCCTTCGTCAAGCTGGTCAACGGCTCGGCTACCTACGCCTTCTTCGATGAGAACAGCGCAGGACGCATGATCACCGAGGACGACCTGCCGGCGCTTGGCGATTTCTGCGAAGCGTTGCATTTCGGCGCCATCAGCCTCATTCCCGAACCGTGCGGCTCGACTTACGAAGCTCTGATGACCCGCGAGCATGAAAAACGGGTGATCTCCTTCGATCCCAATATCCGCCCCGGCTTCATCAAGGACGCCGAGGCCCACAAGGCCCGCATGTTCCGCATGGCAGCGATGTCGGATATCGTCAAATTCTCCGACGAGGATCTGGATTGGTTCGGCGAGGAAGGCACCCACGAGGAACTTGTGGCCAAGTGGCTGCAGCGTGGCCCGAAGCTCGTCGTGATCACCAAGGGCGCCGAGGGCGCGGACGGCTACACGGCTCGGGGCAAGGTCTCGGTGCCCGGTGAAAAAGTCATCGTCGTCGATACGGTCGGCGCCGGTGACACGTTCGATGCGGGCATTCTCGCTTCGCTGAAGATGAACAATCTGCTGACCAAGGAACAGGTCGCGACCTTAAGCGAAAGCGCCGTACGCGATGCGCTGGCCCTGGGTGCCAAGGCAGCGGCCGTCACCGTGTCGCGCGCCGGTGCAAACCCGCCCTGGAGCTACGAGATCGGTCTGTAAACTCCCCTCCACTTGAGGGAGGTCGACGCGAAGCGGCCGGATGGGGTGACGCCCGGCGGTGCTACGAAGCCGACCTCAGACGGCGGCCACCGCCGGCAAAAGCACTCCTCGGAACCCCGGCCAGATTCGACAGAAATTGGCGGGCGCATTCACTCCAGCTGAACGTCAGCGCCTTTTGACGCGCGTCTTCCCGCGACAATGCAAGCGCGTCAAGCGCTGCCTGCCTCAGATCGCTGGACAGGATGCCGCCCCCGTCGCCCAGAATGTCGTTCGGCGCAGTGACCGGAAAGGCGGCGACGGGACAGCCGCTCGCCAGCGCCTCCAGAATGACGTTGCCGAAGGTATCGACCCGGCTCGGGAAAACGAAGACGTCCGCCGAGGCATAGATCGCCGCAAGTTCCGTCCCCATTCGCCGTCCGAGAAAATGCACGTCCGGATATCGCTGCCGTAGCAGGGCGAGATCAGGCCCGTCACCGACGACGACCTTGCTGCCGGGAAGGTCGAGAGCGAGGAAAGCCGGAAGGTTCTTTTCCACCGCGACGCGCCCGACGTTAAGAAATATCGGGCGGGGGAACGGCAGGTTCTGACGGCGGGCCGGATCGAAGAGAACGGTGTCGACGCCGCGCGTCCATCTCTTGATGTTATGAAAGCCGCGCGCCGCCATTTCGGTGCCGAGCGACGCGGTCGCAACCATCATGCCGTTGCCGGAATTGTGGAACTGGCGCAGCCACCGGTAGCTCCAGTCTTCCGGAATGGGCAATCTTGCGCTGACGAACTCCGGAAAGCGGGTGTGATAGCTCGTCGTGAAGGGTAGCCCCCGGCGCAGGCAGATGCCGCGCGCTACAAGGCCGAGCGGCCCTTCCGTGGCGATATGTATATAGTCGGGCGCCAGTGCATCGATCTCTTTTGCTACCTGCCGCCGGGTCGGAAGTGCCAGCCGGATATCCGAATAGAAAGGCAGCGGAAAGGTGGCGAACCGCTCGGGTGTCAGGAAATCAATGGCGATCCCCTGTTCCGTCAGCGACCGCGCAAGTTCATCGAGCGTGCGAACAACACCGTTGACCTGCGGATGCCAGGCATCGGTGACAACAAGGACGGTCTTTTCCATAGTGGCCCCTGGACACGGCTCCGCAGATACGCGGAGCACCGGCTGACGGTCGAATCGTCTGGCGGCTGCCATCGGGGCTCTTTGAACATGATTTGATGACAGACAGATGATTGGCTGGCGCCGTCCTCGGCTGCTGGAGATCCTCGCCGTGAACGACGATCAGGGAACCTCAACGCCCAATCAGTGCCACTTGCTCGCCTCCGCGGCCGGCGGAAGCGGCAACGATCGCCAGCACGCAGCCGTCGGGAGCGCGCACATGCACTTTCAACGACCTGTAATCGGCATCGCGGCCGATCTTGTCGGCGATCCTCTGCCCGTAATATACGGCAGATCCCACGTCGAAATGATCGACGCCGTCTTCATCGACGAGGCGTTCGTCGTCGAAGTGCAAATCGAAGAAATAGTGCTGCACGATGCTGCCCCGGATCTCGCGTCACCGGAGAAATTTCCGGTTCGAAGACGCGGTTCAGGAGATATCGCATTGCGCCCGAATGTAGGCTGAATCGTGCGTTCACGATGCATTCAGCTTACGGCGTCCGGTTGACGCGGCTGCGATGAAGATGCCGGCGCAGGGCACCCTCCACCTCCCCCCTGGGGGGAGGTCGTCGCAAAGCGGCGGGTGGGCGTGACAGTCTGCAACGCATGAAATCACCCCGCCCCGGCACTGTGTGAGGACCCTCCCCCTCAAGGGGAGTGAAGACTACTTCGCCGCCTTCAGGAGCGCCGCAACGAGGCCGGCCGTCGAACTGTCATGCCCCTCGGCGCTTTCCTTGCCTTCCACGACTGGCAGCAAGCCCGTCGCCAGTTCCTTGCCGAGCTCGACGCCCCACTGGTCGAAGGAGTTGATGTTGAACAGGGCGCCCTCGACGAAGACGCGGTGTTCGTAGATCGCGATCAGGCGGCCGAAGGTGAAGGGGGTCATCTGGTCGTAGACGAACGTCAGCGACGGGCGGTTGCCAGTGAAGACGCGGTGCGGCGCGATGCGCTCGATGAAGGCGGCATCCTGCCCCTTGGCGGCCATTTGCGCCTTCGCTTCCTCCAGCGTGCGGCCCTTCATCAGCGCTTCGGATTGCGCAAGGCAGTTGGCGATCAGAAGCTGATGCTGGTGGCGCAGGTTCGGCTCATGGCCATTGGCGGCGATCATGAACTCGGCCGGGATGATGCTCGTGCCCTGGTGGATCAGCTGGTAGAACGCGTGCTGGCCGTTGGTGCCTGGTTCGCCCCAGACGACCGGGCCGGAATTGCCTTCGACCGGCGTACCGTCGAGCGTCACGCCCTTGCCGTTCGATTCCATGTCGAGCTGCTGCAGATAGGCCGGGAAGCGCGATAGGCGCTGGTCATAGGGCAGGATGGCGCGGGTGGCGTAGCCGAGCACGTTGCGGTGATAGAAGCCGAGAAGGCCGAGCAGCATCGGGATGTTTTCACGCAGCGGCGCCGTGCGGAAATGATTGTCGATCGAGTGGGCGCCGGCGAGGAATTCAACGAACTTCTCCTTGCCGATCGCGATCATCAGCGGAAGACCGATAGCCGACCAGACCGAGTAGCGTCCACCGACCCAGTCCCAGAAGCCGAAGATCCTGTCGCTGTCGATGCCGAAGGCGGCAACCTTGTCGAGCGCGGTAGAGACCGCGCAGAAATGATTGCCGACCGCCTTCTCGCCGAGCTTTTCGGCAATGAAGGCGCGGGCCGTCGCGGCATTGGTCATCGTTTCGATGGTGGTGAAGGTCTTCGAGGCGACGATGAACAGCGACGTCTCGGCGTCGAGCAGCTTCAACGTGTCGGCGATATGTGCGCCGTCGATGTTAGAGACGAAATGCAAGCGCGGACCGTCATGATCGGGCGCCAAGGCCAGCGTCGCCATGACCGGGCCGAGGTCGGACCCGCCGATACCGATATTGACGACGTCGGTGATCGTCTTACCCGTCGCGCCCTTCAGTGCGCCCGAGCGGATGCCTTCGGAAAAGGCGCCCATGGCGTCGAGAACGGCGTTGACATCCGGCATCACGTCGCGGCCATCGACGATGACCGGCGTGTTGGAACGGTTGCGCAGCGCGGTGTGCAGAACGGCGCGGCCTTCGGTGATGTTAATGGTCTCGCCGGCAAACATCGCATCGCGCTTTTCCGGGACCTTTGCAGCGTTGGCGAGCGCTTCGAGCCCCTCCAGCACCTTGTCGTTGATGGCGCATTTCGAATAATCGAACAGCATGTCGTCGAGCGTCACGCTGTATTTCGAGAAGCGGTTGGGATCGCTGGCGAAAGCGGCCCGGATATCGGTCGCCGTGGTGTCGGTGACGGTGGATTTCAGCTGGCTGACAAGCGCGGTGGTGGCGGGCGCGTTCATGGCGAGGGCTCCTTGCGTCGCGGATGGGTCGCGATAGCTAGTCGCTTTGGCCCCCGCAAATCAAGCCTGTCCTGTCGCAAACGGTAAAAAAGCCCGCGCTTTTTAAATGGATTTAAATGCCCTCAGCCGCGCAGGTCCTTGCGAAGGATCTTGCCCACATTGGACTTCGGTAGTTCGGTTCGGAACTCCACGAATTTCGGCCGCTTGTAGTTGGTGAGGTTGGCCGCGCAATGCGCCTTGACGGCTGATTCGGTGAGATCGGGATCCTTCTTGACGACGAAAAGCTTCACGGCTTCGCCGGAATGTTGATCGGGCACGCCGATGGCTGCGCATTCGAGAATCCCGGCAAGGGTCATTGCCACTTCCTCGATCTCGTTTGGGAAGACGTTGAAGCCGGAGACGAGGATCATGTCCTTCTTGCGGTCGACGATCTTGACCAGGCCTTGCGCATTCATGAAGCCGATATCGCCGGAACGGAAGAAGCCGTCCGGCGAGATGGCCTTGGCGGTTTCCTCCGGCCGCTGCCAGTAGCCGGCCATGACCTGCGGGCCGCGGATGCAGATTTCGCCGATATCGCCGAGCGGCAGCGTATCGCCGGCCTCGTCGCGGATTTCGACCTCGGTCGAGGGTAGAGGCAGGCCGATCGTGCCGGTGAATTCAGCCTGGTCCAGCCGGTTGGCCGTGGCGACGGGCGATGTTTCAGACAGGCCGTAGCCTTCCTTGATCGGGCAGCCGGTCATCGTCTCCCAGCGCTCGGCAACAGGCCGCTGCACCGCCATGCCGCCGCCGAAGGTCAGCGCCAGATCGGAAAAATCCAGCTTCTGGAATTCGGCATTGTTCATGAGCGCGTTAAACAGCGTATTCAGCCCCGGGAAGATATTCACCTTGTACTTCGCCAGTTCCTTGACGAAGGCCGGAATGTCGCGCGGATTGGGGATCAGGATATTCTGCCCGCCGGTCTTCAGGCCCATCAGAGAATTCACGGTAAGCGCGAAGATGTGGTAGAGCGGCAACGCGCACAGGAACACCAGGTGATCCGGCCGCTTCTTGTTGAGGAAGGCCGTTTCCAGCCAGAGGCCCATCTGATCCATATTCGCAAGAAGATTGGCATGGGTAAGCGTCGCGCCCTTGGAAACGCCGGTCGTTCCACCGGTATACTGCAGGAAGGCAACGTCGCTCGGCTTGACATCGACCTTGTTCAGCGTTGGGCTGTTTCCCTTTGCCAGGACGGCCTTGAATGACAAATGCCCGGGCAGCGACCACTCCGGCACCAGTTTCTTGACCTTGCGCACGACGATGTTGACGATCAGACCCTTGAGGCCCAGGAGATCGCCCATGGTGGCAACGACGATGTGCTTGAGGTCGGTGCGCGCTGCCACCTGTTCGACGGTGTGGGCGAAGTTTTCCAGCACGAAGATCGCCTTGGCACCGGAATCCTTCAGCTGATGTTCGAGCTCGCGCGGCGTATAGAGCGGATTAACGTTCACGACCGCAAAGCCGGCGCGCAGGATACCGTAGACGATCACCGGGTTCTGCAGGATGTTCGGCATCATCACGGCGACGCGGTCGCCGGTGGCAAGGCCCGTGGATTGCAGCCAGGCGCCAATCTTCCGGCTCTCAGCGTCGAGTTCGGCGAAGGTGAGCGTCTTGCCCATGCAGGTGAAGGCCGGGCGCCCCGCGTATTTCGCGCAGGCATCCGCAAAAAGCGCGCCGATGGAGCTGAAGGGCGAGGGGGAGATTTCCGCGGGCATGCCCGTCGGATAGGACCGCAGCCAGGGCTTGGCGGCCTGGGGCCCGGGCGTCTGAATCAATGTATCCGGCATGGTCCTCTCCCTGATGCAACAGCCGCTGCGCCGCAAGACGGCTGCGCAACGTCTCTCCCTTTTTCCATGCACAACCCTGTCCGAAAATGTCTCCGGAATCCGTTGCGCATAAGCGAACAATCCCTCCAGATCGTCGGCCTGATCAGGATGAAGCTTTTGTCTCACCTCATCAAGCGCTTTCCGGATTATATAACCTTGACGTAAACGTCAATATATCACCGGATGTTTGGCGACGTATGGCCAGATTTCGCGGCATGTGCCTTGCAGCAATATTTTGCGAGCGGATGCAAAAAGGTATATTGCGTTGCAATAAGTCCAGGTCATTCCTCCCGATTTCACGTCTTCGCTTTCCATTTCGAGAACCAAAACTCTTGGGGCCGCATGGCTCCGGAGGCCATCCATGTCAGGCCAGCCCATTTATGTCAGATGACGCTCTCTCTTCCATTCCGGTTGCTCGTTGGGGCGGCATTTCCAATGCCGAACTTGCGCTGGCGGTCGGCGGTTTTGGCATCGGCACAGGTGAATTTGCCATCATGGGTCTCCTGCCGCAGGTCGCCGACGATCTTTCCGTTTCGGTCCCCTATGCGGGCCACGTGATCAGCGCCTATGCGATCGGCGTCGTGGTCGGCGCCCCCCTGATCGCGGTTCTGGCTGCCCGGTTTTCCAGGCACAATGTCCTGCTCGCCCTGATGAGCCTGTTTGCACTCGGCAATCTTGCCAGTGCCCTCTCCGGCAGCTTTGGCCTGCTCGTGGCCGCCCGGTTCTTCGCCGGCCTGCCGCACGGCGCTTATTTTGGCGTCGCGGCGCTCGTTGCCGCCGGCATGGTGGCGCCGCATCAGCGGGCCCGCGCCATCGGCCGCGTCATGATGGGGCTGACCGTCGCCACCCTTGTCGGAACGCCGCTTGCCGCCTGGTTCGGTCAGGCGCTCGGCTGGCGCGCCGCCTTTGCCATTGTCGGCGCCATCAGCGCGCTTAGCATTGTCCTCACATGGTTTTCCGTGCCGAAGGACCGGGCCAATCCGGCGGCGACGCCGCTGAAGGAACTTGGGGCCCTCGGCAAGACCCAGGTCTGGCTGACGCTCGGCATCTGCGCCATCGGCTGCGGCGGCATGTTCGCCGTTTTCAGCTATATCACGCCGGCGCTGACGGAAGTGGCGGGCGTTTCGCTCGGCAGTGTCCCGATCATGCTTTCGGTCTTCGGCGCCGGAATGATCCTCGGCAACATCGTCGGCTCGCGCCTTGCCGACTGGTCGCTGCTGCCCGCCATCGGCATCGCGCTCGTCTTCAATCTCGTCGCCTACGTGCTGTTCTATTTCACCACGACGACGCCCTGGATGGCTGTCGTCAACGTGCTGTTGATCGGCGGCGGCTTTGCCGTCGTTCCGGGCATCCAGACGCGGCTCATGGATGTGGCGGGCGAGGCCCAGACGCTGGCTTCAGCACTCAGTCATTCCGCTTTCAACCTCGCCAATGCGCTCGGCGCCTGGCTCGGCGGCCTGTCGATCGCGGCTGGTTATGGCTGGACTTCGACCGGTCTGGTCGGCGCCACGATGTCGATCGCCGGCATCGGCATCTTCGTCTGCGCAGTCTTGCTCGATCGGTCGAAAGCGACCAAGGCCGCCGCCTTTCCGTAACGAAACGCTCCTGTTCGGCGCGCTTCCCAATCTTCTTTTTCTCTAAAATTCGATTTGTCATCCGCTTGTGTTGACCATGTCATGATACTTACTTATCGCGCGTGTGCCGCTTTACCGGAAACAAGCGGAAACATGTGGCAAGCCGCAAGGTTTGCTGTCATCTTGATACCGTGTGGAGGAATGTCTTGTGCAGTTGAGCAATCGCGAGCGCGACGAGCAGCCGTCGGAGCCGCGTCTTTTCGGTCGTCCGGCTTATGAACGCTCGGCGCTTGTCGGGCCGATTTCGGCCGCGCGCTGGCTGCTTGTCTTTATTCTTCTCGCCGGCGTCTATTTTTTTCATGGCTTTCTCGTGCCGGTTCTGGCAGCGCTGGTCATCGGCTTTGCCACCTGGCCGATCTATCGCCGCCTGCTTGCCGCAATCGGCGGCAACCGGACGCTAGGAGCGACCATTGCGATTGTTGCCGTGGTTTCCTTCATCGTCGCACCGATTTCGCTGGCGGCGGTCTACGCCGTCGATGAAGTCCGCGACTGGGTTGCCTGGACCATCGCGACCAACAATTTCGGTGCGCCTGTGCCGGTGTGGCTGACGCAGATCCCCGGCGTCGGTGTCTGGCTTGGTGCTCAGTGGGCGAAATATGTCGGCCACCCCGGCGCGATCGGCGAATTGGTGCAGCTCGTCAGCGGCTCGAATATCGGCAACATCTATCGTGGTGTGCTCGTCGTCGGAGCTTCCGCCTTCCAGTCGTTCCTGACGCTGCTTTTCATGCTCATCACGCTGTTTTTCGTCTATCGTGACGGTGAGAAACTGGTTGCCCAGCTTGACCGTCTCGGCGAACGCATCCTGCCGATGCGCTGGGAGCGCGTCTCGCGCATCGTGCCGTTGACCATCAGCTCGACCGTCACCGGCATGGGCGTCATCGCCATCGGCGAAGGCATCGTGCTCGGCGTCGCCTATTGGATGGCGGGCGTTCCGTCGCCGGTGACGCTCGGCATCATCACCGGCATAATGGCGCTGGTCCCCGGCGGCGCGCCGCTCTGTTTCACCCTGGTGTCGGTCTATCTTTTCTCCAGCGGCTCGCCAGTTGCCGCCGTCGCCCTGTTTGCCTGGGGAACCATCGAACTGTTCATCGTCGACAAGACCTTGCGCCCGCGGCTTGTCGGCGGCCCGATCAAGCTGCCCTTCCTGCCGACTTTCTTCGGCCTCGTCGGCGGCGTCAAGACGATGGGTTTCCTCGGCCTCTTCGTCGGGCCGGTGCTGATGGCGCTGTTGGTGGCAATCTGGCGTGAATGGCTGCATGAGGTGACGAACCCTCCGCCACCGCCAAGCCCGATCATCAAATAAGGATGATGGCATCGCCAGACCGATGGCTATTTCACTATTCTTGGCGAAACTGAATCCGAACACAAGGGGGAATTGCCGCGTGATCTCGGCGCGCCGTTGCGCTAATGATGGCGTTCGCCTTGCGGCCGCCTGCGGCCCGGGCTGATCCATTCCAGCGTTCAGGAAATCCGATGAACCCGACTTACTACGCTCCCACGGGCGGCGCTCCGCCGCAGACGCAGTTGCTTACCGACCGCGCTGTCTTCACCGAGGCCTATGCCATCATCCCCAAGGGCGTGATGATGGATATCGTCGCCAGTTACCTGCCGCATTGGGACGGCACCCGGGCGTGGGTTTTGTCGCGGCCACTCTCCGGTTTTACCGAGACCTTCTCGCAATACATCATGGAACTGGGGCCGGGAGGCGGCAGCGACCGGCCGGAACCGGATACGGAGGCCGAGGGGGTACTGTTCGTCGTCGAGGGTGAGATGACAGTGGCGCTGGACGGAAAGTCGCACCAGATGTCACCCGGCGGTTACGCTTTCATTCCGCCGGCAAGCGCCTGGTCCGTGCGCAACACCAGCGACAAGCCGGTGCGGTTCCACTGGATCCGCAAGATCTACGAGGCCGTCGACGGTCTCGACGTGCCGCCGGCGCTGTTCCTCAACGAAGTGGATATCACGCCGGCTGCGATGCCGGGCACCGAGGGAAAATGGGCGACGACGCGCTTCGTCGACGTCACCGATCTTCGCCACGATATGCATGTGACGATCGTCACCTTCGAACCGGGCGCAGTGATCCCCTTTGCTGAAACCCATGTCATGGAGCATGGCCTCTATGTGCTGGAAGGCAAGGCCGTCTACCGGCTCAATCAGGATTGGGTCGAGGTCGAGGCCGGCGACTACATGTGGTTGCGCGCCTTCTGCCCGCAGGCCTGCTACGCGGGCGGTCCCGGTAAATTCCGCTACCTGCTCTACAAGGACGTCAATCGCCACATGAAGCTCAAGCCGCGCGCCTGACGCGTCCGGCGCCGCATCACGTGGTCTCTCTGCCGGAGTGCCTCAGGCAAGACCGGCAGGGATCGCCGAAATGGGGCGGTCGGCGCCATAGTCGCGCTGATGGGCGACGTGACCGCGAACACGGCGCGGAGCGGCGTTGATTTCGATGACCGGCGGTTCGAAAGCGCCGTCGGCATAGGTGCCGGTGTCTGCCGTATCGTCGCGCTTGGCCTTGAGCAGATTGAAGATCATCTCAGGTCCTCCCGGTTTTCGCATCAACGGCCGATCCGCTGAAGTCCTACGCTGCTAACCGGAAAATAGTTAAAAAATTAACCATGTTTGCCGGAGAAAATTTGTAGCGCAGTTACCCGCATAACGGGAGAGAGTCATACGGAGTAGATATGACATCCTTGCGTCGGAGGTGTGTCATACCGCCGGTTCATTGTGGCAAGTCAGTTCAGCGGTCGGGAAACCAGTTCTTCGTGCAGTATCCTGAATGCTTCATCGAGCGCATCGACGAGAATGTCGGTCAGCCTGTCGGCATTGTTTTCCTGCAGGAACAGCGCGATTGTTGCGTCTTGCGGGAGGGGCGAGTGTTCGATTGTGTTCGACATGTCATTGTCCTTCGTTGTCCGGCTTCATGCCGGCGGTGGGACAAGGTAGGACGCGTTGCTTGCGCCGGGCTTGAACTACGGTTTTCATCCGAAGTCAAAGGCAGCGCTGCTCATGCCATGAACAGCGCAGAATCGCCGGTCGTATGAGGGCACTGGGCCGCGAGAGACCGAGCCGATGCGGATTGCCGAGATCCGTTACGGTACGGGGACACGTGACCGGAACCTGCGTCATCCCGCGTTCGAGGGCACCGAGTTCGGTACATTGACAATGCGGTGATGACGGAAGATCGATCTCGATCGCCATGCGTCCGTCATGCTATAATGCAAGCTAAATTAGATAACTATAATCAATTACTGTCACCCGGCCCGAGCATAGGACTGAGCCGTGGACCCGACCGAGGAGGTGACCATGACACACGCTGTTTCCACTTCTATCACAAGACGAAGCGTGGTCGCAGGTCTAACGCTGACCGCCGCTTCCGTGGCTGTTTTGGCAGCGACGGATAATTTGCGGGCCAACCAATCCATGCCAGAGAAAAGTCTGTACGAGCGTCTGGGCGGCGTCTTCGCCATTGCGGCGGTGGTGGATCACTTCAGCGACGCCGTCGTGAAAAACCCTGTCGTCGGCCAGCAGTCCAAGAACCCGCAGTTGCAGGAATGGCACACCAAGAACCTCGAACGGTTGCCCGGACTGAAGTTCATGCGGACGCTATGGGTCTGCGACGTTTCGGGTGGGCCCTTCCAGTTCAAAGCCACAAAGCCCGGCACGACGCCGCTTGGTCTCGAGGAGGCCCACCGAGATCTCCGGATCTCCTCCGAAGAATTCGATGAGGTTGCAGCGGAACTCGCACGGACCCTGGACTTCTTAAAAGTCCCGAAACGCGAGAAGGATGAAGTTCTGGCAGCCTTCGCCGCCCACAAAGACGAGGTCACCGCTGGCTAGATCGCGACCGCTGGCGCGGCTCAAACGGCAAGTGTGGCTCCCCGCACAAATGGCGGTCGGTGGACCTCACAGGGTACGCCGGAGAACCTCAATGCCTTGCAACAGTTGAGAAATAGGGCTTCTCGAGGTGAACTGGTGCCGCTTGCAGGACTCGAACCTGCGACCCCATCATTACGAATGATGTGCTCTACCACCTGAGCTAAAGCGGCCCGCAAACGTTCCGCAGTGCAGCGGAGCGATGTGTGAGGGCGCTGATACCTGCAAACCGATGGGATTTCAAGCCATCAGTTCGCAGAACCGGAAAAAACCTCGGGACGATGGAGTTGCGGTGTTTTAGAGCGATAGTCTCTGGCGCGCTTCGCCATATTCGCGGGCGAGGCGATCAACCAATGCGGAAACCGGTCCGATCTCCGTGACGGCGCCGATGCCCTGGCCGCAGCCCCAGATATCCTTCCAGGCCTTGGCGCCTGTCGTTGCGGTCTCGAAGTCCATCTTTGAAGGATCGGCCTCCGGCAGTTGCGCCGGATCCATGCCGGCGGCAGCGATCGAGGGTTTTAGATAATTGCCATGGATGCCGGTGAAATAGTTGGAATAAACAATATCATTGGCACTGCTGTCGACGATCATCTGCTTGTAGGCGTCGCTGGCGCGTGCCTCCGTGGTGGCGATGAAGGCCGAGCCGACATAGGCCATGTCGGCGCCCATCGCCTGTGCGGCGAGCACAGCGCCGCCGGTGGAAATCGCGCCGGACAGCAGAAGCGGTCCGTCGAACCATGTGCGGATTTCCTGGATGAGGGCGAAGGGAGAGAGTGTTCCGGCATGGCCGCCGGCGCCAGCGGCAACCGCGATCAATCCGTCGGCGCCCTTGCGGATTGCGGAATTGGCGTGTCGATTGTTGATGACGTCATGCAGCACGATGCCGCCATAGGAATGGATCGCCGCATTGACTTCGGGAACGGCGCCGAGCGAGGAAATCACGATCGGGACCTTGTATTTGACGCAGAGCATCAGGTCGTGCTCAAGCCGTTTGTTGGACTTGTGGACGATCTGATTGACTGCGAAGGGCGCGGCCGGGCGGCTGGGATTGCGGGCGTTATGGGCAGCGAGCTCTCCGGTGATCTCGGCCAGCCATTCATCCAATTGTGCTTCCGGCCGGGCATTGAGCGCCGGAAACGAGCCGACGACGCCGGCCTTGCACTGGGCGAGCGTCAAAGCCGGGTGCGAGATGATGAACAGGGGGGCTGCGATGACGGGCAGCCGCGTGGTGCCGTTGAGAATGGCTGGCAATGACAAGAACTTGCTCCCGTTTCAATTTTTGACGTTTCCGTAAACGTAAGAACTTTATCAGCGCCGATGTATTTTGCAAAGGGGTGCCGGAGCGGTCCCGACGTGGCAAACCCGGCAAAATCCGCCGGGTTTTCCCCGGCGCCGGTCGTCAGTTTGACGTGCGAAGGCTTGCAGATCGCGGCGTCAACCGTTACCCAATCGTTAACGCATCCAAAAGCGCGTCAGGTTTCACGGGAACAATGGCCGCGACGACGGATGCATTGGGACCGGAGCGCTGCCGCATAGCAACGTTTTCGGGGCAATGTTGGTTGCATGTCTGCCCGGCTCCGGGGCTTCGGTCCCAGCGCGACATGCCTTGCGTAGCGACCGGTATCGGTCGTCCGCATCAAGAAGGACGGATAGTGAGCGGACTGGAAACTGCAATCAGACATGCGCTGGAGCGTGCCGACCGGACGAGTTCCGAAACACGGGCGCGCATCTACCAGTCGGCCCGAAACGCGCTCGAAGCTGGTCTCAGGAAACAGGACGTGCACGATCCGAACGTGATCGCACAGCAGCGCCATCGCCTTGAGGCAATCATCCACGCCATCGAGGTGGAGGAGCGCGCAGCGCTGAAGGCTGCCTCCGTGCCGCCACCGGTCAGCATTGATGCCGCCCGTGGCAGCAGCCATGCTCCGTCGGCGGAACTGGACGACCGAATTCACATGCCGCCGGAACGGGGGCCTGCCGAAGACCTCGGCCCCGTCGTCGATGGTGGCCTTGCCGGTCTTCGTCCCGATCGCCGCGAGGCAAGCCGCGCACCAGAAGAGCCTGCTGTCGAACCAGTCTCCGGCAAACGCGGCAGAGGTGCCAAGGTCGTCCCGCCAAAACCCCGCCGCCGCAAGCGAGGCCGCTTCCTGTCCTTCGTCATGGTCGTGACGACGCTCGTCGCCGCCTTCGGAACAGCCGTCTGGTGGGTGCAGACCAGCGGACTTCTGAAATCTGCCGCCGAGCGCGATACCAGCGTCGCCAATCCGCCCTCGACGGTGCAGTCTGAGGATTTCGACGGCGCAGAAGGCCTGAAGACGCTTGGAAGCGAGTCGGGCTTCTCCGGCGACTGGGTCGAGGTTTTCAAACCCGCCGACCAGGCCAACGTCACGGCTGGAAGCCGCGCTTCGGCCGATCCGGTCAGCGACGAGAATGGGCAGCACCTGCGCATCACCTCGGCGACGGCCGACGCGGACGGCAATGTCCTCATCGAGATTCCGGCTTCGGTGCTGGGGCAGATTTCCGGCAAGACGTCGACGGTCGCACTCAGCGTTCAGTCGGATGCGGGCAAGCAGACCCAGTTCTCCGTCGAATGCGATTTCTCCTCGCTCGGCGACTGCGGACGCCATCGGTTCACCGTGAACGAGGAAAAGAGCGACATGCTGTTCAAGGTGACGTTCGATCGTAGCCTGGCGCCAAGTGGTCCCGGCCATATGCTGATCAACAGCGACGTGACCGGCGCCGGCAATAGCCTCAGCCTGTTCGCCGTGCGTATTCTTCCCGGGCAATAATAATAGCCGTCGCCGTATGAAGCGCGGCGGCGCGCTACTTCACAAAGCCCGGTCCAAAACCGAGAATCTTGTTGTCGATCTCACCGATCGCCCCCTCGTCCTTGCCGTCATAGTCAAGCGTCTTCAGCATATGGCGGATCAGGTTGAGCCGGGCACGACGCTTGTCGTTGGTGCGCACGACCGTCCATGGTGCGTGCTCGGTGTGGGTTTGTTCGAGCATCTGGTCGCGGGCCTCGGTGTAAAGATCCCATTTCGTCAGCGCCGCGATATCCATTGGCGACAGCTTCCATACCTTCAGCGGATCGTGGCGCCGGTCATGGAACCGTTTCAGCTGCATCTCGCGGCCGATATCAAGCCAGAATTTGAAGAAATGGATGCCGTCGCCGGTGATCAGCTTTTCAAATCGCGGCGTCTGTTTGAGAAAATGCGCGTGCTGCTCCGGCGTGCAGAAGCCCATGACCGGCTCGACGCCGCCGCGGTTGTACCAGGAGCGGTCGAACATGACGAATTCGCCGGCCGACGGAAAATGTGTGACATATCGCTGGTAGTACCACTGGCCCTTCTCAGTTTCCGTCGGCTTGGTCAGCGCCACCACGCGCGCGGAGCGCGGGTTCATGTAGGATCGTGTCGCATAGATCGCGCCGCCCTTTCCAGCGGCATCGCGGCCCTCGAAAATTGCCATCACGCGCTTGCCGGTCGCCTGCTGCCAGAACTGCACCTTAACGAGTTCGATCTGCAGCTTTTCCAGCATGGCATCGTAGGCTTCGTCGTCGAGTTTCTTGTCGTAGGGATAGTCGCCTGAGGCCAGCGCCTGTTTGTCAATCCAATCCGGCAATTCAGGACTGTCGATATCGAAAACGCGCTTTTTGCCGTTGACGACGAGTTCGACCGGCTGATTTTTCTCAATTGCTACCATGATGGTCCCGCCCCTGCTTCATTGTGCGGCCGGTCGCCGATTTCATGGGAGGAGGCCACAATTGAATTGCGAATTCAAGCATGTCGTGAAAATCATTGTCATGAACCTCCGATATCACCGGTTGATTGCATGCCGGTAAGAGAGAATATTTTGGAAGAGACAAGGACAGTCTGGGAGCGCCTGAAGGACAGGGCCAGAGCGGAAAAGTGGATCATCGGCCTGTCGGCGATCGTCGCAGCCGCGCTCGTGGTGTCGGGCATTCACGCGGTCGCCGTACTGCTGTTCTGGCTGGTATGGATGGCGGCGCTTTTCAGCCGTTCGATCGACACTATGCCGCCCGCCGTGCCTGTGCCCCAGGCCGCTGTCGAAGGGACCGATCTCGGCGTGCTTGCCGCTGCCTTCAACGCGCTCGACACCCCAATCCTGGTCGTCGCGCCCGACGAAACCGTAGTTCTGCAGAACCACGCGGCCGAAAAGGCCTTCGGCACGATCCCGCCGAAGACGGATCTGTCGGCGCGGGTTCGCTCGCCCGGCATTCTCGACATGGTCCGTGAGACGATCGTCACAGGCAAGGCGAACCAGATCGAACATTCCGAGCGTTTCCCGTCGGAATCGGTCTATATCGTGCGCGTCGCTCCAGCCGAGATCGGATCGCCGGAGGAGCGGCTTTATGTTCTTTCCTATCGCGACATATCGCAGGCGCGCCGCATCGACCGGATGCGCTCCGATTTCGTTGCCAATGCAAGCCATGAATTAAGGACGCCACTCGCCTCGCTGCGCGGTTTCATCGAAACGCTGCAAGGCCCCGCGCGCAACGATCCCAAGGCGCACGAGAAATTCCTCGGCATCATGCACGAGCAGGCGACGCGAATGAGCCGCCTTGTCGATGATCTGCTTTCCCTGTCGCGGCTGGAACTCAAATCCCACATCGCCCCGGACGAGGCGGTCGATCTCGCGCCGCTGCTTGGGCATGTGCGGGACGCGTTGACGCCGCTGGCAGAGGATGTGGGTGTGGAAATTTCACTGGTCGTGCCGGATGATCCGGTCGTCGTTCAGGGCGATCGCGATGAATTAACTGAAGTTTTCGAGAACCTGATCGAAAACGCCTGCAAATACGGCCAGGAGGGGAAGACGGTCGAAGTGACCCTCTCCGGCGGCGGCGGCGCGCCGGCCGAAGTGTCCGTCCGTGACCATGGTCCGGGTATCCCGGCCGAGCACGTTCCACGTATTACCGAACGATTCTACAGGGTTAACGTAGAGGCCAGCCGTTCGAAAAAAGGCACGGGCTTGGGGCTTGCCATCGTCAAGCATATCCTCACCCGCCACCGCGCCAGATTGCTCGTTCAATCCGAAATCGGCAAGGGCACCGTGTTTACCGTAAGGTTTTGACAAGGACAGTGAACTCGAGACCTGCAAGGCTGCCGGCCGCTGAGGTCATTGTCGACGGCAAGCCCGTTTGCCACCCCTACAGGAAGTGGTCAGAAGTCAACAAGGACGTGCCGGACGGTTAGATCGCTGCCTACTCGCAGGAAAAAGTTTTGGAGATCTCGATATCCCGCGCGAACGGGATAGGATTGACGAAACGCACGCTGAACCTCGCTCAGCGAGCCCGGCGGCGTTCGCCGGAAGGCTGGTAGGCCAGCTTTGCGTGGAAGGTGCAGTAGGGCGAGGTGTCGGGCGAGTCATTGCCGCAAAAATGAAACTCTTCCTTCATCGGATCGCCGATCGGCCACTTGCAGGTGCGGTCGGTGAGCTGCGTCAGCGCCAGGCGGCGCGACATCGGCACGACCACGTTGCCTGCCGGTACCACAGCCCGATCCTCGGTGGCGTCGATTTCCACCTCTTCCTTCATGACGGTGGCGCCGGCGGTGCGCGTCACGGTGCGGGTGGTGATGCGGGCTGCGTAATTCGGCGCGCGCGGCGCGGACGTTGCCGGACGCTTGCTGCGGGCGGTGGTTGCCGTGCTGCCACCGGCCTTGGCACGGCCCGGCAGGCAAAGCCGGTGGACCTTGCCGATAACCGCGTTTCGGCTGACGCCGCCGAGTTGAGCGGCGATCTGGCTCGCGCTCAATCCTTCGGACCACAACTTCTTGAGTTTTTCGACCCGCTCGTCAGTCCAGTTCATGGTCTTCTCTCCATTCACAGCGTTGGTGATGGTCGAATCCTCCACCGTACCCCGGACAGGCTCCGAGGCTGAAACGCGATAACTCTTTTGGTGACTAGGTCCGCCGCATGCGTTCTAGTAATTGTTTGTTAAGGTAGAGGTAGGGGGACTCGCTGACAAGAGTCCCCGGATTCCGAGCGAATCGATTTTCGAGTTTTCCCCAACTTGCTTGGCATGCGTTGCATTTTTGCAAGAGTGTCCGGTCGAAAAAATCGATGTCGCGACACTGGCGCGATTTGCCGCAAATCACGGGCTTTTGTTGACATCGCGGCGCGAAATGAAGATAGTGATTTTGCCGCCGCGAGGCGGCATTTTGATTTTTTAGGGGCTGGCCACAGTCCAACCCAGAAGCTGACCGAAACAATCACCGTGATGATTGGGGAGACATGCGCCATGGCAGATGCCACGCCGCTTTATGACACATATGCCCGCGCGCCCTTGCGGTTCGAGCGCGGCGAAGGCGTCTGGCTGGTTGCGCAGGACGGCACGCGCTATCTCGACTTCGCCGCCGGTGTGGCGGTCAATTCGCTCGGTCATGCCCATCCGCACCTCGTTTCCGCGCTGAAGGAGCAGGCCGACAAGGTCTGGCATCTCTCCAATCTCTACGAGGTTCCCGGACAGGAAAGCCTCAGCCGCCGCCTGACCGAGGCGACCTTCGCCGACAAGGTGTTCTTCACTAATTCCGGCGCGGAGGCACTGGAATGCGCGATCAAGACGGCCCGGCGCTATCACTTTTCCAAGGGCCACCCGGAAAAGTTCCACATCATCACCTTCGAAGGCGCCTTCCATGGCCGGACGCTTGCGACCATCGCGGCTGGCGGTCAGGCCAAGTATCTCGAAGGCTTCGGCCCCAAGGCCCCGGGCTTCTACCAGGTCCCTTTCAACGACATGGCGGCGCTCAAGGCTGCGATCACGGAGGAGACGGCCGCGATCCTGATCGAGCCGATCCAGGGCGAGGGCGGCATCCGCTCGGTGTCCAAGGAGTTCCTGCAGGAGCTGCGCTCGCTCTGCGACGAATACGGCCTCCTTCTCATCCTCGACGAGGTCCAGTGCGGCATCGGCCGGACTGGCAAGCTGTTTGCCCATGAATGGGCAGGTCTCACGCCCGACATCATGGCTGTCGCCAAGGGGATCGGCGGCGGTTTCCCGCTCGGCGCCTGCCTTGCGACGGCCGATGCTGCTTCCGGCATGGTCGCCGGAACGCACGGATCGACCTATGGCGGCAACCCGCTGGCGATGGCTGTCGGCAACGCGGTTCTGGATGTTGTATTGGCCGATGGTTTCCTTCAGCATGTCTGCGATGTGGCGCTGGTTTTCCGCCAGGGCCTTGCCTCGCTTGCCGATCGTTTCCCCGATGTCGTCGAGGAAATTCGCGGCGAAGGCCTGATGCTCGGCATCAAGGCCAAGGTACCGTCCGCAGACCTGCTCAAGGCGATCCGCGCCGAGCAGCTTCTGGCCGTGCCTGCTGGTGAAAATGTCATCCGCCTGCTGCCGCCGCTGGTGACCACGGCGGAAGAGGCCCGCGAAGGCCTGGCGCGGCTCGAGCGCGCGGCCGAACAGCTGACGGTGGAACGACGAAAGGCCTCGGCCTGAACGACGTTCTCCTTCCCAAGCTGAAAACACAGGACTTGAAATAGAATGGCCAGACATTTTCTCGATCTTTCCGCCATGACGACAGGCGATCTGCGGGCGATCATCGATGACGCCCGTATCCGCAAGGCTGCCACCAAGGCCGGCACGGCGGAAAAGCCGCTGGCCGGCAAGATGCTGGCGATGATCTTCGAGAAGCCATCGACCCGCACGCGCGTTTCCTTCGATGTCGGCATGCGCCAGCTCGGCGGAGAGACTTTGTTCCTCTCCGGCACCGAGATGCAGCTCGGCCGCGCCGAAACCATCGGCGACACGGCCAAGGTTCTGTCGCGCTACGTCGATGCCATCATGATCCGGACGACCGATCACACGCGCCTGCTGGAGCTTGCCGAGCATGCGACTGTGCCGGTCATCAACGGCCTGACGGACACGACACATCCCTGCCAGATCATGGCCGATATCATGACCTTCGAGGAACATGCGGGTCCGGTGAAGGGTAAGACCATTGCCTGGACCGGCGATGGCAACAACGTGTTGCATTCCTTCGTCGAAGGCTCCGCCCGTTTCGGCTATCGGATGAACATGGCCGTTCCGCTTGGTTCCGAACCGGACGACAAGATCCTCAACTGGGCCCGCAACAATGGCGGCGACATCAAGCTCTATCACGACGCCGATCAGGCGGTCGAAGGCGCCCATTGCGTGGTTACCGATACCTGGGTGTCGATGAACCAGGAACACCGCGCGCGCGGTCACAATGTCTTCCAGCCGTTCCAGGTCAATGCGGCGCTGATGGCGAAGGCCGACAAGGACGCGCTGTTCATGCATTGCCTGCCTGCCCATCGCGGCGAGGAAGTGACCGACGACGTGATCGACGGCAAGCAGTCGGTCGTCTTCGACGAGGCGGAAAACCGCCTGCATGCGCAGAAGTCGGTTCTGGCCTGGTGCCTCGGCGCGCTCTAGGAGTGCTTCACCGCGCATATTGAAAACCGGATCGCGGCACACGATCTATGCTGCAATTGGATGACCGGCGGGTGCTTGAGCCTCCTGTGCCGGTCATTCGCGTTCAGAACATCCAACCATCCGTTCCCCTGTCTGCAGCGGGAGCAAGAAGAGCAAGCAGCCGTTTTTCCGAGTGACGATCTGGACAAAACGGACCTGTGCAGGATCAATAAGAGCATCGGCATCGCGTCACCAAAGGTTCCAGCCTTCGGTTTGTCGATGTCCGAGGGCTAAAGGAGCAGAGTGATGACGGAAGCAGACCCTGGCCTCGGCCAGTTCGATTTTGCCGGCGACGATCATGTCGTGCCGTTTCAGGTGGATGGCCTTGACGTGCGCGGCCGTGCCGTTCAGCTCGGCCCGATGCTCGACGCCATCCTCGAACGTCACAATTATCCGCTGCCGGTCGCCCGTCTTGTTGCCGAAACGGTGGTGCTGACGGTCCTGCTCGGCACCTCGCTGAAATTCGAGGGCAAGCTGATCGTCCAGACGAAAAGCAACGGTCCGGTCGATCTCGTCGTCGCCGATTTTTCGACGCCGGACGGGGTGCGCGCCTATGCCCGCTACGATGAGGAAGCCCTCTCGCTGGCCGAAGAGAATGGTCTCACCAAGCCGGAGCACTTGCTGGGGGAAGGAATTCTTGCCTTCACCATCGACCAGGGTGCGCATACGCAGCGTTATCAGGGCATCGTGCCGCTCGACGGCGCCTCGCTGGAGGAAATCGCCGGCGTCTATTTCCGCCAGTCGGAGCAAATCCCGACCAAGGTGCGCCTCGGCGTCGCTGAACTGCTCGACCGCGACGACAGCGGCAAGCCGCGCCATCGTTGGCGGGCGGGCGGCATGGTTGCGCAGTTCCTGCCGGAAGCACCGGAGCGCATGCGCCAGGCGGATCTGCACGGTGGCGATGGTGATGACGGCGAGAATGCCTTCGAGGTCGATGATCTCTGGGATGAAGCGAGCGTCATGGTCCAGACCATCGATGCCGACGAACTCACGGATCCGACGGTCGGTACCGAACGTCTGCTCTACCGGCTGTTCCATGAGCGCGGCGTCAAGGTTTATCCGCCCCAGGCGGTTTACGACAAGTGCAGTTGTTCGCGCGAGAAGCTCCGCGACGTGCTGGCAAGCCTGAGCCAGGAGGACCTCGATCACGCGGTAGAGGATGGAATGGTTTCGGTCACCTGCGAGTTCTGCTCGACGACCTATCGTTTCGAGGCAACCGAGGTGAGGCCGCAGTAGAACAGCTGAGGCCTAGTTCAGGGTCCGGGCCTGGCCCGGGGAGTCCAGCGAGAAGGCGGGGATGTCGACCGTGAAGATATCGCCCTCCGGCGTTTCCATCGAATAATGGCCGAACATCACGCCTGAAGGTGTATCGAGCGGGCAGCCTGACGAATATTCATAGCTATCGCCGGGATTGAGAACCGGCTGCTCGCCGATGACGCCCGGCCCGTTCACTTCGTCCACCTGGCCGTTTTCGTCGGTGATATGCCAGTAGCGCGTCATCAGCCGTACGGTCCTGCCGGAAAGGTTGGAAATGAGGATGCGGTAGCCCCAGACATAACGGCTGTCCTCCGGATCGGACTGCTCCTCCAGATAGTAAGGCTCTACGGTCACCTCGATATCGCGAGTTAGCGCGCGGTACATATGCAAACCCTTTTCAAGTCTTTGCGCGATATTCTACAGCAAGATGGTTTCGTCAAGAATAACGTAGAGCGTAAACTGTTAGGATAGGGCAAAGCATGCTCGATGGTCACTTCAGGAAACGGCTTGATCCCTGGCTCGATCGCGCCGGCCAGGCTTTGGCGCGCCGCGGGATCAGCGCGAACGCGATGACGATAACGGGCTTTTTGCTCGGACTGGCCGCCGCCATTGCCATCGTTCTCGACGCGTTCGCCTGGGGATTTGTTCTGATCGCCGCAAGCAGGGCCTGCGATGGATTGGACGGCGCCGTTGCGCGTGCGACTAAAAAGATGGATTTCGGCGGCTTCCTCGATATCGTGCTCGATTTCGCCTTCTACGGTCTCATTCCCTTCGCTTTCATCCTGGCCGACCCGTATGAAAATGGGGCTGCCGGCGGGTTTTTGCTTCTCTCTTTCTATATAGATGGTGCGAGCTTTCTCAGCTTTCGCCGTCATGGCCGAGAAGCGCGGCCTTGCCACGGATGCGCGGGGCGTGAGGTCGTTCTATTTCACCGCGGGCCTTGCCGAGGCAACGATGGCCGTCTTCCTGGCTTGCTGCCTGCTGCCGCATTGGTTTTCGGAGATCGCCATCGGTTTTTCACTTGTCTGCCTCTACACGGCGCTGTCGCGCGTCATTTTGGCGCGGGCGAGTTTTCGCGACTGAAACGCAGGCATAGAAAACGCCCGCGTCCGGCCTGGACACGGGCGGCGATCGAAACCGAAGCCGAAAATCAGGCCTTGATCGTTTTCAGCGCCCGAGCGAAATCCTCGATCAGGTCGGCGCTATCCTCGATGCCGGCCGAGAAGCGCACGGTGCCGGGCGAAATGCCAAGTTCGGCGCGGGCTTCGTCCGACAGGTTCTTGTGCGTCGTTGTCGCCGGATGGGTGATCAGGCTCTTGCTGTCGCCGAGATTATTGGAGATCAGCACGATATCAAGCGCGTTCTGCAGCGCGAACGCGGCTTCCTTGCCGCCCTTCAGTTCGAAGCAGACCAGCGTCGATCCGCCCGTCATCTGCCGGGCAATGATATCGGCCTGCGGATGATCCTTGCGGCCCGGATAGATCACGCGGGCGACCTCCGGCTGCTCGGCGAGGAAGTCGGCGACACGCGCGGCATTCTCGCTCTGCTGGCGCACGCGCAATGGCAGGGTCTCGATACCCTTGAGCAGCGTCCAGGCGTTGAACGGCGACAGCGCCGGGCCGGTATGGCGGAAATAGTCGTGCAGGTGCTCGTTGATCCATTCCTTGTCGGAGAGGATCACGCCGCCGAGGCAACGGCCCTGGCCGTCGATATGCTTGGTGGCGGAATAGACGACGATATGGGCGCCGAGTTCCAGCGGCTTCTGCAGGAGCGGCGTCGCAAAGACGTTGTCGACGACGACCTTGGCGCCGATCGCATTGGCGATCTTGGCAACACCGGCGATATCGACCACCTCCAACGTGGGATTGGTCGGGCTTTCGAGGAAAAACACCTTGGTGTTCGGCTTGACCGCCTTCTCCCAGCTTTCGAGGAACCGGCCGTCGATCAGCGTGCATTCGATGCCGTATTTCGGCGCCAGCGTCTCCACCACCCAGCGGCATGAGCCGAACAATGCGCGGGCCGCGACGATGTGATCGCCGGCCTTGAGTTGGCAGAGAATGGCGGCTGAAACCGCCGCCATGCCGGATGCCGTGGCGCGCGCATCCTCGGCGCCTTCGAGCATGCACATGCGCTGTTCAAACATGTCGTTGGTCGGACTGCCGTAGCGGGCGTAGATGAAGCCGTCGGTCTCGCCCTTGAAGCGCGCCTCGGCCGCTTCCGAGCTTTCATAAACGAAGCCCTGGGTCAGGAAGATGGCTTCTGAGGTTTCGCCGTGGTTCGAACGGGTCGTGCCGCCATGAACGAGCTGTGTTGCGGGGCGCCAGTTTTTGCTCATCGGATCGTCGCTTTCACAAACAAAAAAACCGGCCGCAAAAGCAAGCCGGTTTCGAACCCGGCCTTTTTAGCTACTTGTTTAACGTGGCTGCAAGCCGACCGGCCAAATCACCACGGGATAAGTCAGTATTTACTGACTAGCCGCGCTTGCGTCAATTCCCGGGAACAAGAAGATATGTCACGGAGACAATTTGGGTTATGACGTGCCGTTTGCGGCAAAAAGGGAAAATGGCAATGACGAGGGCCACAGGCATTCTAGCCGATCGCGCGATTGCAGCGCTGTTTGACGCGGGGCGTTTGAAAAGCGAAAGCAAGCTGGATACCGATCAGATCCAGCCGGCAAGCCTCGATCTGCGTCTGGGCTCGAAAGCCTTCCGCGTCCGCGCAAGCTTCATGCCCGGTCCCAGCCACCTCGTGGCCGACAAGCTCGACCGCCTGAAGCTGCATGTCATCGATCTCTCCGAAGGGGCCGTGCTCGAGACCGGCTGCGTCTATATCGTGCCGCTGATGGAAAGCCTCGACCTGCCCGCCGACATGTCGGCCTCCGCCAATCCGAAGAGCTCGACCGGCCGCCTCGACATCTTCACCCGCGTCATCACTGACCGGGCGCAGGAGTTCGACAAGATCCCGGCTGGATATTCCGGCCCGCTCTATCTCGAAATCAGCCCGCGCACCTTCCCGGTGATCGTGCGCCGCGGCTCGCGCCTGTCGCAGATACGCTTCCGCATCGGCCATGCGCTCTTGACCGAAGCCGAGGTTCTTGCGCTGCATGAAAGCGATGTGCTGGTCGCAAGCGAAAAGCCGAATGTCTCCGGCGGCGGTATTGCCCTTTCGATCGACCTCAAGGGGACCGGCGCCGACGGCCTTATCGGTTATCGCGGCAAGCACCACACGGCGGTTGTCGATGTCGACAAGAAGGCCGAGCATGGCATCTTCGATTTCTGGGAGCCCCTCTACAGCCGCGGCCGCGACGAACTGATCCTCGATCCCGATGAGTTCTATATCCTCGTCTCGCGCGAGGCAGTGCACGTGCCACCGCTTTACGCAGCCGAAATGACGCCGTTCGATCCGCTGGTCGGCGAATTCCGCGTCCACTATGCCGGCTTCTTCGATCCCGGCTTCGGCCATGCCTTTGCCGGCGGAACCGGAAGTCGCGCCGTGCTTGAAGTCCGCAGCCACGAGGTCCCGTTCATTCTGGAGCACGGCCAGATCGTCGGCCGCCTGGTCTATGAGTACATGATGGAGCAGCCGGAAGGCCTTTATGGGCTTGATCTCGGCTCCAACTACCAGGCGCAGGGCCTGAAGCTCTCCAAGCATTTTCGCGCGGAGGCGCCGTAAATTCGGATGCCGCCTTGACAGCCGGCGGTGCTTGGTGGAAACCTCGTAAGCCGTTGCGGGTATGATGTAGTGGTAGCTTGTCAGCTTCCCAAGCTGATCGTGCGGGTTCGATTCCCGCTACCCGCTCCACTGTCTTTCTATGTTTCGTTGACCGGAACATGCGGCGTCTTGTTCCACGCGAACGGATTGGTCTGGAGTTCCAGCACTGCCCTCCAGGCGGCGAGCGACATGATCAGCCAGTAGAGCGGCACGAAGGCCCAGCGCATGCCAACGGCACGCCTTTCCCTGACCCCCATCCGGTTGCGTCCTAGCGCAATGAAGACGGCGTAGCTGCCGAAGATGTTGACGATATCGCAGACGAACAGCCAGAATGCCAGCAGGCTGTCCACGTGCGTGCCGTGCTGAAACATCAGCCAGGTCACATAGACGAGAAACCCGATGATGATCGGGTGAGAAAGCGACGACACCAGCATGCCCGCGATCAGGATCTGAAAAACCGCAAAGGACGGCCAGCCCATCTCCCGGTTGAGTTGCGCTGGTTTGCGCATCAGCACCAGCCAGGTCTGCAGCCACCCCTTGAACCACCGCGTCCGCTGACCGAGCCAAACGGGCATCGAAATCGGCGCCTCCTCGAAGGTCGGCTTGAAGATCACCCGTGCGCGGTAGCCGAGACGATGCAGGCGCAGGCCGAGGTCTGCATCCTCGGTCATATTGTAGGGGTCCCAGCCGCCGATCTGCTTTAGTTCCGCAGTTCGAAAATGATTGGATGTGCCGCCGAGCGGCAGCGGTAGCCCGGTCAGCGAGAGCATCGGCAACAATCCGCGAAAAAGCCCTGCATATTCCACCGCAAAAAGCGCGCTCAGCCAGGATTGCCGCGCATTGGTGACGATCAACGGCGCCTGCAGGCAGATGACCCGCTCCGGTGCTGCCATGAATGCGGCATAGGCCTCGCGCAATTGAGCCGGATGCGGCCGGTCTTCGGCATCATAGACGGTGACGAACGTGCCGCGAACGCCGGGCAGGGCATAGCTCAAAGCCTTCGGCTTGGTGCGCGGCAGATGCACGGGCACAAGCACGATCTCATATTCGGGCGCAAGCGACAGGGTCCGCAGCGCCGCAATCGTCTCCTGATCGTCCTCTTCGCAGATCAGCTTGATATCGAGTCGCGACCGTGGCCAGTCTATTCGGTCCAGGGCGGCAACAAGCTGGGCGGCAACGTTTTCTTCCTTGTAGAGCGCGACCAGGACCGAATAGACGGGTAACGGCCCGGCCGGCAACGACGCCCGCATCTTTGGTGCGGAGCCTTCCTGGCGAAAAGCACAGCCCAGCGCATAGAACCGCACGAAAAAATTGGCCAGATAGAACAACGTGAGAATGATGTGCAGCATCAGCAGGCTGACGATCGGCAGCGCGATGACGGCCGCGATCAAAGCGCAGAGAAAGACACCGGCATAAAACCCTTGTTTCCCCCAGAAGGTGATGCGGGCGCTGTGAAGCGGGGTCGTTTCGAAAAGCGCCCGTGTTGTTGCAGTCACCCGGCGCAGGCGCCCAGCCTGCCAGGCGGCATTGCGCACGACGGAGGGCGTTGCGACGGCGAGGGATCGACGCAGCGGCTGTGTGCGCTCAAGAAGCATCGCCACCTCGTCAAGCCGGGAGAGCGCGGGAACGATGACCGTGATCGGTGGGCGGCTTGCATGATGGATACGCAGCATTTCCGGCCGTATGATCTGGGTATCGAGCCCGGCGATATCCTGCACGCCATTGATGTCGATGTCAGCCATGAAGTCGAGCCCAAGCCTTTCGGCAAGCGCTGCGAAATAGATGGTTTCGCTGATTCTTCCGGAGGCGAGAAGTTCCTCCTCGACAGTCGTGCCGTGCTCACTTGCGAGCAGCATCGCTTGCGCAATCAACGGTTTGCCGATGCCCATCTGCAGCAGCAGACGGCCTTCCCGTTTCAAAGCCGCCGAGAATAGCTGCGCCGCCGCGGCAGACGGCGTTCGCCTGTCAGACACTTCATTTGCGGTAGCCATTCCGGAATTGTCCGGATATTCTCCGAGACGCATAAAAACCCCGTTGCCGCATGCGCGGCGATATCCCCTTATCGACCCTGGGAATGATCATAATGATACGCGCGCTACGTGCATCCCTAAAATTCTGCGGGATTTTCGCGCATTGCGTGCTTCTGCTTGCATCATTTTCAACCCTTTCACGGGCCGCCGGCGTCCACGACCTGCCTTTGTTGTTTGATGCGCGCGAGCGGATCGCGAAACCGGACCTGAGCGGTCTGGCGCGACTGCGCTTTCTGACGACGGTGGATTTTCCGCCGTTCAATTTCATCGATCAGTCGGGCAAACTGTCAGGCCTCCATGTCGATCTGGTGCGGGAAATCTGCCGCGAACTGGAGATCGAGGCCAAATGCCAGATCCAGGCGGTGACATTCGCGGAATTGCAGCCGGCGCTCGAAGACAGGCAGGGAGAGGCTATCGTCGCGGGGATCGGCGTCAGTCCCGAGCTTCGGCAGCGCTTCGCCTTTTCCCGCGCCTTCATGAAGCTGCCGGCCCGGTTCGCGGCCAATCGGCAGGTCCTGGGCGATGATCCGTCGATCGGCGCGCTTGGCAGCAAGCCTGTCGGTGCGGTGTCCGGAACCACCCACGAAGCGATGTTGAAGGCGTTTTTTCCGAAGCTCGAAACGAAGTCGTTTCCCACCCGCGATGCCATGCTTGCGGCGGTGAAGGAGGGGGCCGTTGCTGCGGTCTTCTCCGATGGCATGCAACTGTCTTTCTGGACGGCGGGCAGCGGCGCTGGCAATTGCTGTACGCTGCTGGACGGCGCCTATTTCTCCCAGCGTTTTCTGGGGGAGGGCCTCGCGATCATGAACCGCAAGGGTGACCCGGCGCTCACGCAGGCGATTGATCACGCTTTGCTCGAACTCTCCCGCAAGGGCCGCCTCAACGAAATCTAT
Organism: Hyphomicrobiales bacterium; assembly: GCA_900474095.1. GTDB lineage: Bacteria > Pseudomonadota > Alphaproteobacteria > Rhizobiales > Rhizobiaceae > Pararhizobium. The sequence continues at coordinate 36,012 of UCOA01000066.1, forward strand.
CTGCGGTATTTCCCCGCCGGCCTCTATTGATCGAGGTCTTTCGAACGGGCAGGCGAGAAGGGTCGGTTTCCTCGCCGCCCTATTTGCGGAAGCGGGCAATGGCGCTGCGTTCGATAGCGGCACAGGTAAGCTTGTCGAGGCCCAACCGATCGCGAAGAAGCTGGAGCAGGCGGATTTCCTCGTTCTGGATGGAATGGTCGGCGGCGGCAAGTTCGACGGCGGCGGCGTAGGCCGTATCGTAGAAGCGGGGCGGGAGCGCCTCACGCACCACCTCAAGCGCGATATCCAATCCTTCCGCCCCGTCGAGGAGAGCCCCGCATTCCCGTGCCACATGCACGAGCCGGTCATCGTCGAAGCCGTCGAAGACCGGCAGGAAGCGAGCCAGCCGACCGATGCCTTCCAGTTCGTTATCGGTCATGGCCTTGTCGACCGCCGACATCATCACCATGACATAAATGAGCGCTTCCTGATGGCTGAGATTTTCCGGCATGACCTCTCCGTGCTGCTAGTGACTGGCAAAGAGGTATGGACCGGCGCTTCTGCTTACAAGTCCGGCTCGCCCATATCTGCGGCGGTTTGTGGCTCCTCGGGCACCATTGTTTCATCAAGCGGTACTGGCATTGCACTGAAATCGCGGGGATCGCCTCCGAAAAACCCGAGACGGGATTTTTTCGCAGCTTCCACCTTGTTCTCGAGCGGCGATCCGACCGCTGTTTCCGCCCAGCCATTTTCGGCGAGCCAGACGGCGGGATCGGTGTTGTTGACGGTGCAGGTGGTGGTCAGAGTCCCCTTCCAGCCGTTCTTCGGGACGTCGCAGAGGAGCGCGCGCGCTCTGAGGAAATTGCGGAATGCGGTGCGTGCAACGATACCGCAGGGCCAGCTCTTGCCATCGGCGTCGCACGTCCGCTCGGCGTCCTGCGAGACGACCCCGTCAAGCTGCAGCAGGCGGTCGCCGTCGAACTGGATAAGGCCCGCCGAAAGAGCGATCGGATGGCGAAGAACGGATGGAACCGGCTCCGGCTTTGCCACGGGCTCGGAGAGCGGCTGGCGCGCCTCGATCCGCTCGAGCGGCTTTGTCACCACCTCTTCTGGCAAGCCGAATTGTTCCGGCGCGATGTCACGCACGGATTTGCCTTCGGGGTCGGCCGTGTTGTTTTCAGCCGGATCGATCGGCACTGCCTCGCCGCCGTCCGTGTCCGCTTCGCCGATGTCCGTGCCGCCACCCAAATCGGGCACGTCATTGAGATCAGGCGTCTCGAGCGTGAATTCCGATACGGTCGCGCTTTGCCGTCCCTGTATGGCCGATGCACCGCTTTCCAGAAGCACGACCGTCAGAAAAATGCCGAACAATCCGCCGGCGGCGGTGGTGAGGTGCCGCTTCATGAGGAAAACTGTCCTATTGGCTGGCCCAGATAATACGGGCTATCCACTCGACCTCGCTGAGCTCGAATGTGCGGTTCGGATGATCCGGGTTGAGCGAAAGCAGCTCGATGCCGCGCGCAGTCTGGCGTACCAGCACCTTGGCCATGACCTCGCCCTCGGTGGTCTTCACCACGACGCGGTCACCGCGGCGGATCTGCGCGCCGGGTTCGACGATCAGCACGTCGCCGTCCCGGTAGAGCGGCAGCATGCTGTCCCCCTGGATTTCCAGCGCATAGACGCCGGCCTTGGCGCCCGGTGCTGCCGGAAACTCGACCACGTCCCAGCCCTGGCCGGCCGGAAAGCCGCCATCGTCGAAAAAGCCTCCGGCTCCGGCCTGGGCGAAGCCGAGCAGGGGGATAGAGCCTGTTTGCGGCGGAAAGGCGCCTTCCGGCAAGGCGCCGGAAGACGGTCCCGGGCGTAGGAATTCCATAAACTGGGTGATCGTCGAGCCGGTGGCATCAAGAACCTTGGCGATTGATTCCGTCGAAGGCCAGCGCTCGCGTCCGTCAGCAGAGTGCCGCTTGGATTTGTTGAACGACGTCGGATCGAGCCCCGCCCGCCGGGCGAGACCCGAAGGGGATAGCTGATGACGCTCGGCGAGCGCATCGATCGCGCCCCAAATCCGGTCATGTGAAAACATCGTTGGGCATCCTGCGGGCGGTGAAGCGTGGCGCCTTCTTCTGCTGTTTGGCTTGCCGTTTGGCGGGAACATTAGCGAAAACGCGCCCTTTAGTAAAGTGTACGAGGAAAATAATCCTGCAACTGCGCTGTTTCGACACAATCATCTGATTGAAATGCGAGGCTTGCCGCCTGAACGCGCAGGCTTCTCTTTTCCGCCGGAGATTTTCGAGGGCGAAACCGCGGGACTTTCGCCGAAACGGCTGCCCGCGACCCCGCTTTACCGTGAACTCGGCCATAATCCCCTTCAATTCCGGCGCAAAGGACCCCATATCTTCGGCACAAGGCACGCCTCGCGGCCGGGAGAGAACAACAGGATTGGGTTTGATGTTTAGATTTGGACGCGTTCTTGCGACGGTTGCCGTCGCTTCGATGGTTATGCTGACGGTGGTTGATCTCGCCGAGGCGCGGCGCGGCGGCAGTTTCGGCAGCCGCGGCTCGCGGACATTTTCGACGCCGCCGGTCACCCGCACCGCACCGGCAGACGCAACGCCGATCAACCGGACGATGACGCCGCAGACCCAGGGTACCGGCCAGACGACGACTGGACAGCAGAATACGGGCCAGGCGGCTCGTCCCGGCGCGCAGCGCCCGGGTGGCCTGTTTGGTGGTTTTGCCGGCTCCATGCTCGGCGGTCTGGCGCTGGGCGGCCTGATCGGCATGATGATGGGCAACGGGCTTGGCGGTGCCGCCGGCTTCCTCGGTCTCATCCTGCAGATGGCGCTTCTCGCCGGTGCCGTCATGCTCGCAATGCGCTTCTTCCGTGGCCGCCAGACGGCATCGCCGGCCGGCTATGCGCCGCGTGAGGCAGCCGGATATTCCGGCGGCTCGCCGATGCAGGGTTTTGGCACCCAGGGTTCCGGCATGCCTTCGTTCAAGATCCCGCAGATCGGTGGCGGCGCCCGGCAGGAGCCGGTCCGCAGCGCTGAACAGTCTGACGAAATCGGCGTCGGCGGGGATGATCTCGACCAGTTCGAGACCATGCTGAAAGAGGTTCAGGCAGCCTACGCCGCCGAGGACTACGCCACGCTGCGCAAACTGACGACTCCGGAGGCGATGTCCTGGCTGGCCGAGGAACTGAGCGAGAATGCCACCAAGGGCCTGAAGAACGAGGTCAGGGACGTGCATCTGGTGCAGGGCGACGTATCGGAAGCCTGGCGCGAGGACGGCGATGAATACGCAACCGTCGCCATGCGCTACGAGAGCATCGACGTCACCCGCGACCGCGCCACCGGCCGGGTGGTCGAGGGCGATCCGGACAATCTGACCGAGGTCGTCGAACTCTGGACCTTCCTGCGCAAGCGCGGTGGCGACTGGCAGGTCTCGGCGATTCAGGGCATGGCGGCCTGAGGGGCCGCCCCCAACGGCTACCCCTCGACCGCCGGCCTTGCCGGCGGTCCTATCCTTCCGCATCCTCTCCCCCGAACAGTCTTGCGGCTTCGGCCAGAGTGGCTTCCTGGCGATACGCACCTTCGCGAATGCAGGGTGGAAAGGAGGTTAGGTAGCGGCCCGACTTTACCTGTGCCTCTGACAGAAATCCCTTGCAGGCCTTTGCCCGGCGGCAGGAGGAGAGCTTGCAGGTCTTCCAATAGCCGAGCGAACTGGTGGAGAACTGGAGGAATTTCTGGCTCTCATGCTGCTGCTGGCTTTCGGTCAGCCGCTCGAATTCGCCTACGGTGAAGCCGGGCAGATAGGGTTCGGCGTCTTCTTCTTCCTGAATGCGCTGCCATTCTTCCTTGCTTCTGACCATCGTTTTCCACCTTTCCTTTGCGCACGTCTTTGCGGTCACGCGGCAGGTCTGCCCGTGTCGAGATCCGTGGAGAGCCCACACGAATGCGGAACCTCATTTGATTTTTTAGTCTGTGGCTCCGCACTCGCGTGGCCTTCGACGTTCTTTCGGGGCTTCCGGCCCCTACAGGTGATCGCCTCGCCTCGCTGCGTGGCTTTCTTCACGACATCCTTTCGGGACGTCCGGCCACTTGCACGGCTCAACCGAACCGGACCTGGCGATCCGGGGGAGGCTTGATAGGCTGCCCCAAGGACAGGGCCGCCATGGCTTTCACCTCCCTGGCCGTTCCCGCACGTTACGGATCAAACCAGGGCGCCGGCCTCCGCCTGCCCGCGACCGTCTCGCGAAACACTCCGGCGACGGAGGCAAGGGTGAGTATGGGGCAGGTTTTCGGGGCGGGGATGAGAGGGGATGAATTTTCCCGAGCCTGACGGGCAAGCCATTGGAATGATTGACGCGGTTCGGCGACGCGGCGATTAGTGGTCCGCGAGTTTGGCGATCGCCTTCCTGAGGCGGGCGGCGCGGATCTCCGGCGTGGTGGCTTTCAGGAGAGGCAGGATCAGGGCGTATTGGCTGCTCTTGTCGAGCTGTGCGAAGGCCGTTTCAGCGCGCGCGTTTTCGCCAAGGGCGGCCGCGACATCGTCCGGCAGGCCGGCCCTGCGCTGCGGCTCATAGGCGACCGCCCACCGCCCGTCGGCCTGTGCCGCAGCGACCTGCGCCAAACCGGCCGGCCGCATCCGCCCGGCATCGGCGAGCGCTGTGACCCGTTCGACATTAAGCCTCGACCACGGGCTCTTGCGCCCTCGGGGCGAATAGCGCTGCAGGTACGCGTGCGCGTCGTGTCCCCTTCGCTGGCTGTCGATCCAGCCATAGCAGAGGGCAACGTCGAGCGCCTCGCCGATGGTGATCAGGGGTCTGGCCGAGCCCTTCTTGGCGATGAGCAGCCAGACGCCGGAGGACCGCGCGTGGTTTTCGGCGAGCCAGGATTCCCATTCGGCGGGGGTAGTGAAGGTGAAGGGGGTGTTCATGGATGGTCCGGGTCGGGTGGCTGATGAGGGGAGTGTACTGCGTGCGGGGCGTCTGGCTAGGTGCGGTTGTTGTGTCGTCACCGGGTGGGGTGCTCTTCAGAGCCAATTGTTTGCTCCAAAAACTCCGTCATCCCTGTGCTTGTCACAGGGATCCAGCCGCCGCGCGTCTGCGCGGCGAGGGGACTTGTTGTCGTATCGGCAGAGGCAAGTCTTTCGTGCCGCAGACGCGACGCTGCTGGATTCCTGTGACGAGCACAGGAATGACGGAGGAGAGAGGGTGCGCGGGCAGTTTCATCGTCTTGTGACGATGTCATCGCGCCGGAATTCACGGCGGAATATTCAAAAGGGCATCACGCAGCGCCTCAAAAAACAGGCCCCGGAGGGCCTGTCCGATCCATTATCGTTTTGGCAATCTCACGCAGCCTTGACCCCAGCCCCATACGGATCAAACCGCCCGTAAAACGTCTCATCCTTCGCCGCCATGTCCTTGAGCAGCGGCGTTGGCCGGAAATGTTCCCCGTAAGACGCAGCCAGCTTTTCGCACAGTTCCACGAACGTCTTCACGCCCATGCCGTCGATGTAGCTCAGCGTGCCGCCGGTGTAGGGTGCGAAGCCGAAACCGAGAATGGAGCCGACATCGGCCTCGCGGGGGTCGGTGACGATGCCCTCTTCCATGGTGCGGGCGGCTTCGAGCGCGATGGTGACGAGGAAGCGCTGCTTGATCGTCTCGACGTCGAAGTCTTCCGCCGGCTTCTGCTCGTAGAGGTCCTTGAGGCCTGGCCAGAGTGATTTCTTGGCGGGCTTGGCCGGATAGTCGTAGAAGCCCTTGCCGTTCTTGCGGCCGCGGCGGTCGAGATCGTCGACGAGCTTGTTGATCAGCGCCATGTGGCGGGGATCGACCGAGGCCGCGCCAAGGTCGGCGATCGAGGCTTTCAGGATCTTCTGGGAGAGGTCGATCGCCACCTCATCGTTGAGCGACAGCGGTCCGACCGGCATGCCGGCCATCTTGGCGGCATTTTCGATCATCGCCGCCGGCACGCCTTCGATCAGCATGTCATAGGCTTCGTGGATATAGCGGAAGACGCAGCGGTTGACATAGAAGCCGCGCGTGTCGTTGACAACGATCGGCGTCTTCTTGATGGCGGCGACGAAATCGAGTGCTGTGGCCAGCGCCTTGTCACCTGTTTCCTTGCCGAGGATGACCTCCGTAAGCATCATCTTCTCGACCGGCGAGAAGAAATGGATACCGATGAACTGGCCCGGGCGCTTCGAGTTTTTCGCAAGGCCGGTGATCGGCAGGGTCGAGGTGTTGGAGGCAAAGATGGCGTCTTCGCCAAGGACCGCCTCGACCTGTTCGATCACTTGCCTCTTCACCTGACGGTCCTCGAATACGGCCTCGACGACGAGCTTGACGTCCTTCAGGTCGTTGTAATCGGCCGAGGGGGTGATGCGGGCAAGAAGCGCGGTTGCCTCGTCCTGCGTCAGCCGTCCCTTACCGATCGAATCCTTGACCAGCCCTTCCGAATGGGCCTTGCCCTTCTCGGCGGCTTCCATGTCGCGGTCGATCAGGGTGACCTCGATGCCGGCGGCGGCTGCGACATAGGCGATCGAGGCGCCCATGAAGCCGGCGCCGACGACGCCGATCTGCTTGAGGTCCGACTTCGCAATGCCGGCCGGGCGGCGGGCGCCCTTGCCGAGTTCCTGCATCGAAATGAACAGCGAGCGGATCATCGAGAAGGCCTCGGTGGTCTGCAGGATCTCGGTGAAATAGCGCTGCTCGATCTTCAGGCCGGTATCGAAGGGAACCTGCAGGCCTTCATAGACGCATTTGAGGATGGCAAGGCCGCCCGGATAGTTGCCGGCGGTTTCGCGGCGCAGGATGGCGGAGGCGGCCGGCCAGAGCTGGGCCGCGGCCGGCGTCCAGATGCCGCCACCGGGCACCTTGTAGCCCTTCTCGTCCCACGGCTGGACGGGCTTCAGGCCGTTCTTGATCATCGCCTTCGCGGCATTGATCAGTTCGGCGGGCTCGGCGATCTCGTGGATCAGGCCCATGGCCTTGGCGCGCTGCGGGGTGAGCGACGAGCCTGTCGTCATCATCTGCAATGCGTCCTGCGCATTGGTGAGCCGGGGGACGCGCTGCGTGCCGCCGGCGCCCGGGAAGATGCCGACCTTGACTTCGGGCAGGGCGATCTTGACGGATTTCGAGTTGGCGGCGACGCGACCGTGGCAAGCCAATGACAATTCAAATGCGCCGCCCATGCAGGTGCCGTTGATGGCCGAGACCCACGGCTTGCCTGAGGTTTCCAGCTTGCGGAACAGGCCGGTCATCTGGCCGGTCAGATCGAACAGCTTTTGCGCCGCGTTTTCCGGATCGAGCTTCTTCTGCTCGGCCTGAAAGGTGAACATGGCCTTGATCATCGACAGGTCTGCGCCGCCGGAGAAGGTCGACTTGCCGGAGGTGAAGACGACGCCCTTGACGGCCTCGTCCGCCGTGGTCTCGCCGACGATGGCATCGAGTTCCTTCATGACCTCGGCCGTGAAGACATTCATCGACTTGTCGGGCATGTTCCAGGTGACAAGGGCTATGCCGTCGGCGTCGGTTTCGATGGTGAAATTGGTGTAGCTCATGATGGGGTTCTCTCCCTGAAATTCATTCACAGTCAAAAGACGAAAAGCGCCAAGCAAAGCCCGCCAACAAGGACGAGGATGGTCCACAAAATCGCACGGTTTTCCGCGCGCAAACGGCGAACATGTTCGCCCGTCCCGGTGCGGGTGGAAGCCTCGTAGGCGTCCTTCATGTCCCTCTCCAGATTGTGATGGGCGAACTCTTCCTCGATCTCGTTGTCCCGTTGCTCGTAGACTTCGCGCCTCGGCATATTGCTCGCTCCTAGACCCGCTCGATGATCGTCGCGGTGCCCATGCCAGCGCCGATGCAGAGCGTGACGAGGGCAGTGTTCAGGTCGCGGCGCTCCAACTCGTCGAGCACTGTGCCGAGGATCATCGCGCCGGTGGCGCCGAGCGGATGGCCCATGGCGATGGCGCCGCCGTTGACGTTGATCTTGTCGTGCGGGATATCGAAGGCCTGCATGTAACGCAGCACGACGGCGGCGAAGGCTTCGTTGAGTTCGAACAGGTCGATATCGGCGATCGACATGCCGGCGCGCTTCAGAAGCTTTTCGGTGACGTCGACCGGGCCGGTCAGCATCAGGGCCGGATCGGAGCCGATATTGGCAAACGCTTTTATACGGGCACGAGGCTTGAGACCCATGGATTCACCGCCGGCCTTTGAACCGAGCAGGACGGCGGCCGAGCCATCGACGATGCCGGACGAATTGCCGGCGTGGTGGACGTAGTTGATGCGCTCGATTTCCGGATGCGCCTGGATGCCGACGGCCTCGAAGCCGCCCATCTCGGCCGGCATCTGGAAGGATGGGTTGAGGCTCGCCAGGTTCTGCATCGTCGTGGTCGGACGCATGTGCTCGTCCTTGGCAAGGATGATGATGCCGTTCTGGTCCTTTACCGGGATCACCGACTTGTCGAAATAGCCGTTGTCCCAGGAATGGCCGGCGCGCTTCTGGCTTTCGACGGCATAGGCGTCGACGTCATCGCGGGAGAAGCCGTATTTGGTGGCGATCAGGTCGGCCGAGACGCCCTGCGGCATGAAATAGCCGGGGAAGTTGACCGACGGGTCCATGTACCAGGCGCCGCCGGACATGCCCATGCCGACGCGCGACATGCTCTCGACGCCGCCGGCAATGACGATGTCGTCGGCGCCGTAGGCGATCTTGCCGGCCGCGAAGTTGATGGCGTCGAGGCCCGAAGCGCAGAAGCGGGAGATCTGCATGCCGGGCGCCTTGTTGGAATAGCCGGCCTCGAAGGCGGCCGCCTTGGGGATGACGGCGCCGGCCTCGAACACCGGATCGACGCAACCCATGATGATGTCGTCGACGGTGGACGTGTCGAGCCCGTTGCGGTCGCGGATCGCCTGCAGCACGCGTGCCGCCAGCCGCGGCGTCGGCACCTCGTGCAGTGCGCCATCCTTCTTGCCCCGTCCGCGCGGCGTGCGCACGTGGTCGTAAACGAAGACTTCGGTCATTGTGTTTTCTCCCTATCGGCGATTGGCCGTGAATTCATTGTTCCTCTTCTCCCCAGCGGGGAGAGCAACGCGAGGCGATGAGGGGTCTCCGGCAAAGCCGGAGCCAGAAAAAGCCACGCCTTCGGCGCCCCTCATCCGGCCCTTCGGGCCACCTTCTCCCCGCTGGGGAGAAGAGGCAAGCTCAATCAGAACGCGGCTGCATCCAGCGCCATCAGCGTATCGGCGCCGGCTTCAATGCGGGCCTTGCGCAGGGCGGTTTCCGGCATGATGCGTTCCATGAAGAACGTGGCCGTGACGAGCTTGTTCTTCAGGTAGGTTTCGCGGGCCGTGTCGCCGGCGGCGAGTTTTTCCTCGGCGGTCTTGGCGATCTTCGCCCACATGTAGCCGAGAACGACGAGGCCGAAGAGGTGCATGTAGTCGGTCGAGCCGGCGCCGGCATTGTCAGGCTTGGCCATGGCATTGCCCATGAACCACATGGTCGCCGCCTGCAGGTCGTTCAAGCCCTTCTTCAGGCCCTTGGTGTAGGTAACGAGCTTTTCGTCGGAACGGTTTTCCTCGCAGAAATCGCCAATTTCCTTGAACAAGGCGGTGATCGCCCGGCCGCCGTTCAGCGCCAGCTTGCGGCCGACGAGATCGAGTGCCTGGATGCCGTTGGCGCCTTCGTAGATCATGGCGATGCGGGCATCACGGACATACTGGCTCATGCCGTGTTCTTCGATATAGCCGTGGCCGCCGAAGACCTGCTGGGCCATGACGGCATGGTCGAAGCCCTTGTCGGTCAAGACGCCCTTGAGGATCGGCGTCATCAGGCCGAGGATGTCGGCGGCGGTCTGGCGATCCTTTTCATTGTCGCCGCGATGGGCGATGTCGGATTTCAGCGCCGTCCAGAGCGTGAAGGCGCGGCCAGCCTCGTTGAAGGCCTTGATGGTCATCAGGACGCGGCGGATGTCGGGATGGACGATGATCGGGTCGGCCTTCTTGTCCGGTGCCTTGGCGCCGGAGAGCGCGCGGCCCTGGATGCGGTCGCGGGCATAGCCGGCGGCGTTCTGATAGGCGACTTCGGCGATCGACAGGCCCTGCATGCCAACACCGAGGCGAGCCTCGTTCATCATCACGAACATGGCGTTCAGGCCCTTGTTCTCCGCGCCGATGAGATAGCCGGTCGCCTCGTCATAGTTCATGACGCAGGTCGAATTGCCGTGAATGCCCATCTTGTGCTCGATCGCACCGCAGGAAACCGTGTTACGGGCGCCGACTGCGCCGCCTGCTTCGACGTGGAACTTCGGCACGATGAACAGCGAGATGCCCTTCACCCCTTCCGGTGCGCCCTCGATGCGGGCGAGCACCAGGTGGATGATGTTGTCCGCCATGTCGTGTTCCCCGGCGGAGATGAAGATCTTCTGGCCGGAAATCCTGTAGGAACCGTCAGCCTGCGGCACGGCCTTGGTGCGAAGCAAGCCGAGATCGGTGCCGCAATGGGGTTCGGTGAGGTTCATGGTGCCGGTCCAGTCGCCCGTGACCATCTTCGGCAGATAGGTTTCCTTCTGGGCATCGGTGCCGTGCACGAGGATCGCGGCGATCGCGCCCTGGGTGAGGCCCGGATACATGGTCAGCGCCATGTTGGCCGAGGACATATATTCGCCGACGGCAGTGTGGAGCGTGTAGGGCAAGCCCTGGCCGCCGAATTCTTCCGGCACGGCAAGCCCGAGCCAACCGCCTTCGCGGTAAAGATCGAATGCCTGCTTGAAACCCTTCGGCGTCGTCACCGTGGCATCGTCGTTGCGCTTGCAGCCTTCCTGGTCGCCGGAGAGATTGACCGGGAACAGGACCTGCTCAGCCAGTTTCGCCGCCTCGCCGACAATCGCCTCGATCATGTCTGGCGTCGCATCGGCAAAGCCGGGCAGGTTGTTGTAGCGCTCGATGCCGAGAACGTCGTTCAGAATGAAAAGCGTGTCTTCTACCGGGGCCTTGTAGCTGGGCATGTTTCGTGTTCCTCACCTGTAACCGTGTCGCGGGGCAAGCCTCTCCTGGGCGCCGCACCCTGTCATTTTCAGCATGCTACAAAACTTTGACGTTTGCGTAAACGTCAAAAATTGACGGAAGCGATAACTTTGCCGATCGACCCTGTCGACGGCGGGAATTTGAATGTGTCGAAACCGCGTCGAATGCCTCCCCGCGATCAGCATGCGCCGTAATCGTTAAAAAATTTTCAGTCTGGTTAACGGCTTATTTACCACGTTTGCCGAAAGTGCGTGCTGAGATGGTCAAAGCTGCGACAGTCCTGTCTTCGCGTCGTTGCAGCCTTGTCCGAGTCGGTGCCTGAGCGATCAGAGGCGGGGACATGCCTTCCTGAAGCCGGTGTTCCGATCAAGGCCGATGAAAGAGGCGAAGAACGATGAACGGATCGCGATCACATTCCCCACGTCCTGGCGCCCAATCCTATGGCGACAGGTCGTCCCTTGACGCGCTGAACCGCACGATCGAAGGACTAGAAGCGCGCATCGAAGGATTGATGGGTACCGCGGTACGTGATCCACACAGCCGCGGCGCGGTCGAACGCGATATTCCCGCAACCCGTCCCGACCCGATCGCGGAGATCATGCAGCGCCAGCGCACGCTGACGGCAAGCCGTGAACGCGATGGTGCCGGCGAACGCGCGCAGCATCGGCCGGAGCAACGCGGCTACAACGAACGCCGTGACGCACCTGCCCAGTCACAGCTTCCGCCGGGACGCAACGTGCCGGTTTCGCCGCAATTCAGCGAAGGGCTGCGCAGCGAACGCAGTGAACAGGTCCGCCGGGAGCCGCTGCGCCACGAACCCGTGCGTCACGAATCTCAGCGTCTGGAACCCCAGCGCCAGGAATTCCTGCGCCGGGAGCCCGCTCGCAACGAGCCGCAGCGTCCGGATCCGGCGATGGCCGAGATTGCCCAGGCGCTGGTCGGCCTGCGTCAGGAACTGAAGAAGGACATCGCCGACGGCCTTTCCCGCGAAATGAATGCGCTGCGCACCGAAATCCGCGGCATCACGGTCGATGCGGCGCAGGACCAGTCGATGGCGCAGCACATTCGCAGCGACCTGCAGAAGCTTTCCGACAGCATCAGCCAGCTTGGCCGGCAGGCCTCGCCGTCGCAGGCCGGCGCGCTCAAGGTCGAGTTTGACGAATTGCGCGCCATGATCGACGGCCTTGCCCGCGAAGACAGCGTGCGCCGCATGGAGACCCGCTGGACCGGCGTCGAAGACCGGATGAATGCCTTCGATTCGAACCGCGACGACGAGCTTGTGGCGCTGGCCTACCGGCTCGACGAAATCAAGTCGCAGATCGGCTCGCTGAACAGCAGCCCGGCTCTGCATGCGTTGGAGGACAAACTGGTTTCGGTTGCCCAGGCCATCGAGATGATCGGCCGCCATATGCAGCCGGACGATCGGCGTCTAGCCTCGCAATTTGCCGACCTCGATGGGCGTCTCGATGAAATCAGCCGCGCTATCGCCGCAAGCAGCCGCGCCGCCACTCCAGACAGCGCCGGCGTGAACCGCGTTGAGGGCCGACTCGCAGACCTTTCACGGCAGATCGACGGCCTGCAGAGCCCGTCCGACAACGGACTTGGTGCCCGAATCGAGGCGCTCACCGCGCGTGTCGAGGAACTGGTAGGCGAGGAAGCCGCGGTGCGTCTCGAAGAACGCATCGACCAGCTGTCGCTGATGCTGGAGCGCTCGCAGAAGATTGCCGCCCAGCCGGACCTGACGGGTTACCTTACCGATATCTCCCGCAAGATCGATGCGCTCGACCAAGGTTCAGTCAACGATGTGCTTGCCGAGCGCCTCGACGATCTCGCCCGTCGGATCGACCAGCTGGACATGCCGTCGACCGCCTATGCCGGCGACGACCGTTTCGCCCGGCTCGAAGGCCAGCTTTCGGATATTGCCATCCGTCTCGAAGAAACGCATGCGGCCCCTTACGACGACAGCGAGACCCTGCGCAACCTGCAGGACCAGATCGCCAACCTGTCGAGCCTTGTCAGCCTGCCGCGCGAGGCCGGACCAAGTGCCGTTCCGGCCGAATTCGAAGGCCGGATGAGCGCGCTTGAGGATTATCTCACGACCAGCGACGAATATATCATCGAGGCGGCCCGCCAGGCGGCCGAGGCGGTGATGGAGGCCTATGCCAGGAATGGCGTTGTGCACACGGCCTCCGGCGGAGCGGACATGGCGGCCATTTCGGCGCTTGCCGAGGATCTCAAGGTTCTCGAAGAGCTCAGCCGTTCGAGCGAGGAGCGGACGGCGCGCACGTTCGATGCCCTGCACGAGACGCTGGTTCATATTGCCGAGAAGCTCGAGCGCCTGGAAGAACTTGGTTTCGAGCGGCAGGAAGCGCCGCGCGCCTTCGGCACACGCGGGCCCGAAAGCCAGCCGCACATGCCGAAGGCGGAGCAACCAGTTTTCGAGATGGAGGACGAGCCCTTCGCCGAGGCTGATTTCGGCCGCCGTTACGAGGAATTGAAGCGCGACATGCACGGCTTCGCCGCAGAAGCCGATCCGGCGGCGCCGCCACGCGAAGAGGTCGCTGAGGCTGTGGCCGAGGTTTCCGAACACGCGAACGTCCATCAGGACGATGTCAAGACGGCGGCAGCGCCGGCTGTCAAGACCGGCCTTCTAGCCGGTCTGACCAAGCGGTTCTCCGGCAAGCGCAGCGAACCGGCGCGCGCCGTGGACCGTCAGGTGGTCGATCCTGCACCTTCCATCGACGCGTCTGAAGTGATCGAGCCGGAAGTTGCCAACCAATTGCTGGAGCCGGGGTCCGGCGTCCCCGACGTCAAGAAGATCCTGGAGCGGGTGCGGGCTGGGCAGGCCGAGCGCAATGCGCCGCCAAGCGAAGTGGACAAGGCCGATTTCATCGCCGCCGCGAGGCGCGCCGCCCAGCTGGCCGCCGAAGAGGTCGACACGCTCCACCGCGGCAGGATCGGTGCTGCTGCGTCTCCTCTCGGCGGCGCCTTCGCCCGCCATCGCCGCCCGATCCTGATGGCGGTCGGTGCTGTGCTTCTGGCAATCATGTCCTATCCGCTGGTCAACACCCTGATCCGCGGCGACCGGGCGCCCGTCGAAGCGCCCGTTGCTGCCATCGAGCAGCCGGCAGCCAGCGTGGAGACGAACGTCGCCAATCTCGCGACGGCGCCGCAAGCGAACGAAACCGGCACCGCGAGTGCCGATGTCGTGCCGCTGGGCGCGCTGCAGCCGCAGGCCGAACAGCCGGCGGTCGACGAGCCGCAGGTGGCGGAGCCTGAAACGGCACTGTCGGAAACAAAGGCAGCGGAGACGAAACTGCAGGGCGCCGGTCAGGCACAGCCGGAGACCGCCACTGCGGCGTCCCGGATACTTATTCCGGCAACGACAACAGTGACGCCCACTGAGGCAGCCACCGGATTGGACGGCGCAAAGGTCGAGACAGCCCAGACCGAAACCCTGACACCCCCCGCCGGCGCCAGGACGGCAATCGTCGTTCCCGCCGAGGTCAAGCCGGAGGCACTCGCCGAAGCCGCCAAGAAAGGCGATCCGCTGGCGTTGTTCGAGGTCGGTGCCGTCTACACCGAGGGGCGCGGCGTCAAGATCGATCTTGCCGAGGCTGCGAAGTGGTATCAGCGCGCCGCCGACGCAGGCGTCGTTCCGGCCGAATACCGGCTGGCAAGCCTCTATGAAAAGGGCACCGGCGTTGCCCGCGACCTAAACAAGGCGCGCACGCTCTACCAGCAGGCTGCCGAAAAAGGCAATGCCAGCGCCATGCACAATCTCGCCGTCATGCTGGCAGGCAGCGGAGATTCGGCTCCCGATTTTGCCGGTGCTGGAAAGTGGTTTGCCATGGCGGCCGATCGCGGCATCCGTGACAGCCAGTTCAACCTCGCCATCCTCTACGCGCGCGGCAACGGCGTGAAGCAGGATTTGGAGGAGTCCTACAAGTGGTTCGCCGTTGCCGCCCGCGACGGCGATGCCGATGCCGGCCAGAAGCGGGATGAGGTGGCCAAGGCCCTGAGTGCGGACCAGTTGACGAGCGCCAAGGCGAAATTCGCGGCTTGGAAACTGACGCCGCTCGACGCCGCGGTCAATTCGGTCGATGTGCCCGACACCTGGGTCGGCAAGGGTGTGAAGACCGCTTCGATCGACATGAAGAAGGCGCTGCGCAACATCCAGGCCATTCTCAACAACAACGGCTTTGATGCCGGCAAGCCGGACGGCGAGATGGGCAAGAAGACCATCGCCGCCATCAAGGCCTTCCAGAAATCGCTTGGCCAGGAACCGACGGGCGAGATCACGGATGCACTGGTCAAGGAACTCCTGAAACGGAACGGCTAAGGCGTCTCCGTGTCCATTCGGACACAGAGACATCGCTTCGACCGGAAGAGTTTCAGAACGGCGCCTGCGGCCGCAATAAAGCCGCAGACCAACCGGACAAGGACGGATCCACGGGTTAGGCTCAACCTTGCGAAAGGTTGACAGGCGTAACCCCGGGGCGCATGACGGAACGACGTTGAATTCGCAATTTCGAATTGGTTTTCAGACCTGTTCCACTCCAATTTCCCGTGGTGAATCACTTGCCACTCTGACGTTTTCGCCCGCCACGCGGGCTATTTGCATATTTTGAGGTCCAGGCCGTGACGGTGTATCTGCCCATCGCAGAATTGTCGGTGAACATTCTGATCATTCTCGGCATGGGGGCCGCCGTCGGCTTCTTGTCCGGCATGTTCGGCGTCGGCGGCGGGTTCCTCATCACGCCACTGCTGATCTTCTACAATATCCCGCCCGTCGTTGCGGTCGCCACCGGCGCAAACCAGGTCGTAGCCTCGTCGATTTCCGGCGCCATCACCCATTTCCGGCGCGGCACGATCGATATCAAGCTCGGGACGGTGCTGCTCTGCGGCGGTCTGGCCGGCGCCACCCTCGGCATCTGGCTTTTCGCCTTGCTTCGGCGCATCGGCCAGCTCGATCTGGTCATTTCGCTTGCCTATGTGCTTTTGCTCGGCACTGTCGGCACGCTGATGCTGTGGGAGAGTATCATAGCGCTACGCAGGGCTTCGAAAAACGAGACTGTGACGCTGCGCAGACCGGGGCAGCATAACTGGATCCACGGACTGCCGCTGAAAATGCGGTTCAAGAAATCGAAGATTTACCTGAGTGTCATCCCGGTCGCCACGCTTGGCTTCGCCATCGGCATCCTGACGTCGGTCATGGGTGTCGGCGGCGGTTTCATCATGGTGCCTGCGATGATCTATCTCCTGCGCATCCCGACCAATGTCGTCGTCGGCACATCGCTGTTCCAGATCGTCTTCGTTTCCGCCTATACGGTGATCATCCAGGCGACCGCCAACTACACGGTCGATATCGTGCTCGCTTTCGTTCTGATGATCGCCGGCGTGATCGGCGCGCAATATGGCGTACGCGTCGGCCAAAGACTGCGCGGCGAGCAGTTGCGGGCGCTGCTGGCGCTGCTGGTTCTGGCGGTCGGCATTCGCCTTGCCATCGAACTGATCATCCCGCCCAAGGAAGTCTATTCGGTTGTTTCCGCGGGGCTCGGTTTCTGATGCGGATCGTCTCACAGATTCTGCTGCTGGGTCTGCTTCTTGGTTCGCCGGTTGCCGCGCAGGCGGAGCCGCTGGACTTCACCGAAAAGCTCGACATCGGCATTTCGACCGACGAGATCTCGATCACCTCGGATTTTCGCGGCGCGGACCTGACGATCTTCGGCGCCATCGACGGTTTCGATGCCAAAGTCCTGGCGCAGGCCAGATACAATATCGTTGTGGCGCTCGAAGGGCCGAAGGAAAATACCACGGTGCGCAAGAAGGAGCGTGTCTTCGGTATCTGGATCAACACCAATTCGATGACCTTCGAGATGGTACCGGAGTCCTATTCGCTGTCGAGCACGCGCGACATCGATTCCATCGCTCCACCCAGCGACATGAACAATATGGGCATCGGCGTCAATCACATGCCGCTGACGCCGATCGGCTTTATCGGCGACGGCAGCAATCTCACCGAATTCCGTGACGCATTCCGGCGGCTGAAGGAAACGACGGGCGTCTACGAGCGTGATCCGGGCGGCGTGCAGTTCATCAGCTCCAGCCTGTTCAAGGCCTCCGTGCGTCTGCCGGCCGACGTGCCGAACGGCGTTCATATCGTGCGCGCCTATCTGTTCCGCGACGGCGTCTTCGTCGCCGCCAAGGCGCTGCCGCTACGCGTCGTCAAGACCGGCCTTGAACAGGCGATCACCCGCGCCGCGCATGAATCACCGCTTTTCTACGGCCTGACCGCCGTGCTTCTGGCCGTCATCACCGGCTGGCTGGCAAGCATCGTCTTCCGCCGCGACTGACACGGGTTTGCCGCGGCGGAAAAAACACGCTATTTCCGTCGCGAGCCATCGAAAGGCCGCAAGCAGGCCGATGAAAGGCCGAAAGGCCGGTGAAAGGATTGTCCGATGAAGCCGATTTTCGTCCAGCTGCAATGCGCGCCCGGCAAGACCTACGAGGTTGCCGACGTGATCTACAAGAAGGAAATCGTTTCGGAGATGTATTCGACCAGCGGCGATTTCGACCTGCTGATCAAGGTGTATGTCGACGAAGGCGAGGACATCGGCAAGTTCATCAACGATAACATCGCGACGGTTCCGGGCATCAGCCGGTCGCTGACGACGCTGACGTTCAACGCGTTCTAGCGGGCTGCGCTGTCCGGCCGCGCGAGGCCACAGTATATTTCGACCTTTCCTGCATTGCCGGACATCCGTTTGAAACGCTCGAATCGGACATGCCGCCGTGCGACCGGCATCCAAAACCGCTTGCATTTTACAATCAGATTTTTTAACGTAAAATCAGTTGTAGAATGAAATCGGATACTGGAGGAGATGTGCAATGGGCAAGGTTGTCGTCTGGAACCTGATGTCGCTCGACGGCTATTTCGAAGGTGCGGCGAAATGGGAGCTGGATTTTCACCTGTTGGCCTGGGGGCCGGAGCTGGAAGCGCTGAGTAAGGAATTTGGCAGCAAAGCCGAAGCGCTGGTTTTCGGCCGCGTGACCTATGAGGGTATGAAGGCCTACTGGACGACCACGGAAGAAGAGATCGAGATCAAGACCTTTATGAACGCGCTTCCAAAGATCGTCGCGTCCCGCACTTTGCAGGAGGCGGACTGGAACAACAGTCGCGTCGTCAGCGACATTGCCGGCGAACTCAAGCGGCTGAAGCAGGCGTCCGAGAAAAATATCTATATCTTCGGCAGTGCAGATCTGGTCGCCTCGCTGCTGCCGCAGGACGTGATCGACGAACTCATGGTCTGCGTCGTACCGGTGCTGCTCGGGAAGGGGACGCCGCTCTTCAAGCCCGCCGAGCGGCAGAAGCCGCTCAAGCTGATCGAATCCCGACCGCTGCAGTCCGGTGGCGTTATTCTGCGGTACGAGACGGAGAACTCGGGTTCGGTGCCACCAGGGCCTTGAAACGATAGAAGCTATCCCAGCAAATTCGCAAACTTCACCGAATAGATCCGGTCACGGCCCAGCATGTGGGCGACGAGGCTCTGGCGGTCGAACAGGCCATGCATGGCCTTGTGGCGCAGGTCGAGGCCGCCGGTAGTGACGCCGAAGGCGGGCATGATCAGGCGCCTGCCATCAGTGGCGAAACAGGCGCGGCGGACCCTCTTTTCCCGCCGGGTGACGGTCGCAGCCGGATGAAGATGTCCGGCGATTTCGCCGGCCGGAGCATCCTTCGCCGGCTCATGGCGGAAGACAAGGTCGGCATAATGGAGCTCGTCGGCGGATGAACCGGGCAGGCTGACGGTGCCATCCGGATCGTGGTTGCCGTTGATCCAGATCCATTCGCGGCCGCGGGCCATCGCCTCGATCATCTGGCGGAAAAGCTCCGGCATCAAGGCCGAGCCGACGCGGTCGTGGAAATTATCGCCGAGGCTGATCACCATCTTCGGATTGTGGCGGCAGATGATGGCGTCGAGGATGCGCAGCGTCGCCAGCGTGTCATAGGGCGGCAGAAGCATGCCGCGCCGGGCAAAGGCCGAGCCCTTTTCCAGATGCAGGTCGGAGACGACGAGAATGTCGAGGTCGGGCAGGTAGAGCCCCCCGAGCGGGTCGCAGATTGCTGTCACGCCGTTGATCACGGTGCGGGCAGACAGCGCCGGATTGTCCGGCAGGGCGGCGATGGCGTGGGCTATGCGGTGCATGGGGTTCCGGCTTGTCGGTTACAGTCAATGACTTTCTAGGGTCTGCAGTGACCTTTGCGCGTCAACTGACGCGCGGCACTGTGGCCACGACCTCGCCAAACAATTCGTCGGCGGCTTCGGCAAGCAGGAAATCCTGCGCGTCGCCGCCGACCGCTTCCCTGCCGATTTCGAGCATGACCGGCACGGCCAGCGGCGAAATCTGCGTCAGCGGGCGATGGGTGATGTGGCCCTTGATTCGCGATAGCATATCGCCAAGCCGCTCGATTTCCAAAAGCCCGGTCGAGGCATCGTTGCGGGTGGCTTCGAGCAGGATGTGGTCGGGCTCATGGCTGCGCAAGACGTCATAAATGAGGTCGGCCGAAACTGTCACCTGGCGACCGCTCTTTTCCTTGCCTGGATGGCGCTGGTCGATCAGGCCGGCGATCACGGCGCAATTGCGAAAGGTGCGTTTCAAGAGGAAGCTCTCGTTCAGCCAGGCTTCGAGATCGTCGCCGAGCATGTCCTCGTCGAACAGGTCCGCAAGCGAGGGGCGACGTCCCCTGAAAGCCGCGCCGAGATCCTCCAGGCCCCAGACGGCCAGGGAATAGTCGGTAGCGACGAAGCCGAGCGGCTTCAGCCCGGCGCGGTCGAGCCGCCGCGTCAGGAGCATGCCGAGCGTCTGGTGGGCGAGCCGCCCCTCGAAGGCATAGATCACCATGTAATGGCGGCTGCCGCGCGGAAAGGTCTCGATCAGCAGCTCGTTCTCCTTCGGCAGGATCGAGAAGTCCTTCTGCAGCGACAACCAGTCGCGCACCTGGTCCGGCAGGCTCGCATGGCGAGCGGGATCGGCCAGCATCTTGCGGACCTGCTGGGCGAGGTAGGTCGACAGTGGAAACTTGCCGCCGGCATAGGAAGGCACCTTGGGATCGAGCGTATAGCCCTGAGACACCAGACATTCGTTTTCGCGAATGCCTTCGAAGCGCAGCACCTTGCCGGAAAACAGGAAGGTATCTCCCGGCGAGAGCATTTCGAGGAAATATTCCTCCACCTTGCCGAGCGGCATGCCGCCGCGCCCGAGTGCGCCGCGGGCATTGCGCTTGACCATGCGCACGTTCAGCATCGGCGATTCGATGATGGTTCCGACATTGAGGCGGTATTGCTGGGCGATCAGCGGGTTCGACACCCGCCACAGGCCTTCCTTGGTTTTGCGGATCTTGGCGTAGCGCTCGTAGCTCCTGAGCGCATAGCCGCCGGTAGCGACAAAATCGACGATGCGCTCGAAGGTCTCCCAGGTGAGATCGGCATAAGGCGAGGCGCTGGTGATTTCCGTGTAGAGCGCCAATGGATCGAACGGGGCAGCGCAGGCCATGCCGAGCACGTGCTGGGCAAGCACGTCGAGAGCCCCCTTGCCGACTGGCGGGGTGTCCTGTGCACCGATATAATTGGCGTCGAGGGCTGCCTGGCACTCCATCACTTCGAAGCGGTTGGCCGGCACCAGGATGGCGCGGCTCGGCTCTTCCATGCGGTGGTTGGCGCGGCCGATACGCTGGGCAAGGCGCGAGGCGCCCTTCGGCGCGCCGACATGGATGACCATGTCGACATCGCCCCAGTCGATGCCGAGATCGAGCGTCGAGGTGGCGACGACGGCGCGCAGCCGGTTTTCCGACATCGCCGCCTCGACCCTGCGCCGCTGGGCGACGTCGAGCGAACCGTGATGAAGGGCGATCGGCAGATTATCATCGTTGATCGTCCAGAGTTCCTGGAACACCCGCTCCGCCTGGCTCCGGGTGTTGACGAAGAGCAGAGTGGTCTTCGTTTCGCCGATCGCGCGGTAGATGTCGCCGATGGCGTAGGCTGCGGAATGGCCGGCCCAGGGGACGTGCTCCTCGGTGCGCAGGATCGAAATCTGTGGCCGGGCGCCGCCGGTCACGGTGATCAGCCCGGCATGATTGTTTTCGCCCGCCTTCTGAGGGCTAAGCCACCGCTGCAGGTCCATGGGATCGGCGACGGTGGCGGAAAGGCCGATCGCCTGCAGGCCGGGCGCCAGTATTCTGAGGCGGGCAAGGCCGAGCGACAGGAGGTGGCCGCGCTTGGAGGTGACGAGCGAATGCAATTCGTCGAGCACCACATATTTCAGATCCTTGAAGAAGCGCTCAGCCTCGCCATTGGCGAGAAGCAGGGCCACCTGCTCCGGTGTCGTCAGGAGAATATCCGGCGGATTGAGCTTCTGTCGCTGGCGCTTGGCTTGAGGCGTGTCGCCGGTGCGGTTTTCGATGCGCACCGGCAGCCCCATCTCGCCGACCGGCTTCATCAGGTTGCGCTCGATGTCGACCGCGAGCGCCTTCAAGGGCGAGATATAGAGCGTGTGGATGCCGGTGAAGGTCGAGCCCGGTGGGATTTTCCCGCGCCCGGTGAGTGAGACCAACGACGGAAGAAATCCGGCGAGTGTCTTGCCCGCCCCGGTCGGCGCGATCAGGAGCATGCTTTCGCCGCCCTGCACACGGGAGAGAAGCTCCAGCTGATGCGCGCGCGGCTGCCAGCCCTTGTCTGCGAACCAGCGCAGAAAGGGCGGGGGAAGGGAGAGAAAGGTTTCTGCGCGCGAGGCGGAATCGATCTGGTTCACGCGAACAAATGTAGATCAAATAGCGAGGATTTGAAGAGCGTGGTTTTCCGGACCGAATTTGCCGCGCGAGCCTGGGGATGACCGTTGCCGCAATTAAGGAGGCGACACCAGCGACGGAACACTTCCGCTCTCGTCGCATTGGTACTATTCTTGCAAAAACCAGAAAGGAGAGGGGCATGCCGTTGTCAGCACCTGGTGAAACCGTCATTCCACCCGACGAGCACATCCTGACCGTGCAGGAAGCACTCGAGCCGCTCTATCAAAAGCTCGAGCAGGAAGTCGAAACCAAGTTGGTGGAAGCCGCCGTCGATGCGGGTTGGTCTCCTTTTGATGCGCTGAATGCCATCGACCAGCTGAAGAAGCATGATGGTTTGTAATGACGCCGTCGAACCACTGAAACTCAGGCGTCTCCCTCACATCGCGATATAGCGGTCCTTGCGATGGTTCACGGCCAGCGTGATGTTCATCACCACCGCGCCTGCGATCGAGCAGGCGATGATATAGGGGCTGGCGAGGAGACACGAGCAGGCAACGATGGCGCAGTCGAAGCCGAGTTGGACAAAACCGGCGCGCCAGCCGAAGCGGTCCTGGAGATACAGCGCCAGAATGCCGATGCCGCCGAGGCTGCCGCGGTGGCGGAAGAGCGCCAGCAGTCCCGCGCCGATGACAAGGCCGCCGAACAGCGCCCCGATGAGCGGATCGACATGGGTGAGGCCAAGCGCCCGCGGCAGGACTTCCGACAGGGTTGCGGTGATGGCGACGGCGGCGAAGGTCTTCAGCATGAAGACAAGTCCCATGCGACGAAAGGCGAGATAGTAGAAGGGCAGGTTTGCGGCGAAGAAGCAGGCGCCGAAGCTGAAGCCCGTCGCATAGTGAATGAGAAAGGCGATGCCCGGAACGCCGCCGGTCAGCAGGCCGGCGCTGGACAGAAGCGTGATGCCGAGCGCTGCAAGCATGCTGCCGGAGACGACGCCCTGCACGTCGTCAGCAATAGAGTGCCGTTCGGCGCTCGATGTCATCAGTGCCGCGAAGGCGGATTTCGTCGGTGTTGCCATCAGTTCTGCCGTGTCCTTGCCTTTGGAAATTCCCTTCTACCCTCCGCTTTGTCAAACGCAAGCGTAGGGGCCGCACTAGGCGGTTGACAAACACGATAATCATGGATAAAAAAGATCCATGATTATCGGAGGGAGCGAGCAGTGAAACTGGGTGAGGGTGTCGAGCAGGCTATTCACAGCGTTGCGATGCTGTCGGGCCTTTCCGAGGGCGGGGTGCTCTCGGCTGCGGCGATCGCCGAGTTTCATGGGGTCTCGACCAGCTATCTCTTGAAGCATCTGCAGGCGCTCTCGGGCGCCGGCATTCTCGATACGGTGCCGGGGCCGAAAGGTGGCTACCGGCTGGCAAGGAAGCCGGCCGACATCACGTTGCTCGACATCGTGCTTTCCGTCGAAGGGCCGGCGCCGGCCTTCCGCTGCAGCGAAATCCGGCAGCGCGGCCCGAACCCGTTGCCGAGCCGGTATTTCGCCAAGCCCTGCGGCATCTCAGCCGCCATGCTGAAGGCCGAGCAGGTCTACAGGGCGGAGCTGGCAAAGACCACGATTGCCGATCTCGGACGCACTTTGGCCGAGGTCGACGATGGCGGGATCGCAGCCCGGGGCTGCGCCTTCCTTGAAATCCATGAACGCAAAACGGCTCGCTGAGCCATCACAAAGGAGAAGACTGATGCAGACTCGTCTCGATATGACCAAAGCCTCGCCGGAAGCCTTCAAGGCCGTGCTCGCGCTTGAAAACTTCGTCCAGAACTCCGGGCTGGAGCGCCGCTTCATCCACCTGATCAAGTTGCGCGCGTCTCAGATCAACGGCTGCGCGTACTGCGTCGACATGCACGTCAAGGAATCGCGTCATGACGGTCTGAGCGAACAGTGGATCAACCTGATGTGCGTCTGGCGGGAATCGCCGGTTTACGATGCCCGCGAGCGGGCTTTGCTCGGCTGGGTCGATGCGGTGACCAACCTTGCCCAGACAGGCGCTCCCGATGACGCCTACGAGACGCTGAAGGCGCATTTCTCGAGCGAAGAGATTGCCAAGATCACTGTCGCGATCGGCACCATCAACGTTTGGAACCGGATCGCTGTCGGCTTCCGCTCGCAGCACCCGATCGACAAGCCGGCAAAGGCTGCTTGAAAAAAGCGCCCCTCACCCCGCAAGCGGGGAGGGGATGACGGAGGCTGCTGCCTGTTCCTTCTCCCCGATTACGGGGAGAAATTCGGCCGATAGGCCGGACGAGGGGTGCTTTACAACGCAATATAGCGGTCGGCACGGTGATTGATGGTCAAAAACAGATTGAGCACGACGGCGCCAAGCACCGAATAGAAGACAACCGGCGGCGTGGTGACGAAGAAGGCGGCCGCCAGCACGCAGAGATCGATGGCAAGCTGGACGAGACCGGCACGGATGCCGAAACGCTCCTGCATGTAGATGCCGAGAATGCCAACGCCGCCGAGGCTGGCGCGATGGCGGTAGAGCGCGAGCACGCCGAAACCGAGCAATAGTCCGCCAAGAAGGGCTGCCCAAGCAGGATGGATGCTGGCGATCAGCAGCACCTGGCCCTGGACGTTGGTGAGCAGCGAGGTGATGGCGATGGCAATGAAGGTCTTCAGCGTGAAGGCCATGCCGAGCCGCGTCCACGACAGGTAGAAGAACGGCAGGTTGAGCACGAAAAAGGCGAGACCGAAATTGACGCCGAGCGCGTAATGCAGGAGGAAGGCGACACCGGCGGTGCTGCCGGTCAGAAGGCCGGCGCTGGCGAGCACATAGAGGCCGAGTGCTGCCACGAGACTGCCGGAGAAGATGCCCTGCACGTCCTCAACCGGCGTGTGGCGCGTTGCACTGGTGTTCCAGAAACCAAGGGCATTGATAAGGCTCATGGCGCGATCTCCGAAGGCCGCAAGAGATACGCATCCGGGCAGGCCCGAACGGCGGTGAAATTGATGAATGAAGGTGCAGGTGCGCGGCGGTCATGATCGACAGCAACGCCTGTGTGCAATGCAACAATTATCGGAATTTGCGCTGTCACGATCAAGCGAAATATGTAAGCAATACTGACCTATTTCAACTTCGCAAGAAAAATTCGTTCAGACCGGTTTTTTCGTAAGGAAAAGAATGCCGGAGACCGGTTTTCCGCCATCATTGCGAATGGTGGTCTTAAGGATTTCGAGTATGTCGAGCCCAAAGCGCTTGCAGAGCCGCCGGATGTAGCTTTCCGAATGCGCGTAGCGCAGGGATTCGCGTAACACGAAATCGCGGTCCTCTCCGCCATCCTCGACGGAAAAGGCAAACAGGCCGCCACCGGCAAGCAGCTTCGACGCGATGACGAAAACGCTGTCGAGATTGCCGAGATACATCAGCACATCGGCAGCGCTGACGAGGTCGGCGCGGTTTTCGGCGGCCTGGCCCTTGGTAAAAAGGCCGGCACGTTCGGGCGGCAGGGAAAGGTCGGCCTGTGCAAGCCGGTCGTAGATGCCTTTGTCTTCGGCCTTGGCAAGCATGTTGGCCGAAATGTCGAAGCCTTCGAGATGATCCGCCTTGTCGCGGATGCGCTCGCCGAACAGACCGGTGCCGCAGCCAAGGTCAATCACATGGGAGAAGCGAACGTGGCCCGCATCGACCGCAATCAAGGCGGCCAGCTTTGCGGGAACGGTATAATCGAGCTTCTCGACCAGCGCCTTGTCGAAGCGGTCGGCATAGTCGTCGAAGAGCTGCGCCACATAGAGGCTGGAAGGCTGCTCCGGCGTCTCGGCGCCGCCGAGGAGAGCAAGCTTCAGGCCCGCACCGAAAATATCGTCAGGGTTGAGCTCTAGAACTTTCTTGAGCGCGGCGACCGCCGCCTCTTTGCGGCCCGATTTTTCCTGATAGTCCGCGAGGCGGAACCAGCCGGCCGCCCAATCGGGAACAAGCTCCAGCGCCTGGGACATCAGGTCGGCGGCGCCGGCATGGTCGCCGCTGTCGGCAAGCATATGCGCATATTCGGCGCGGCGGTCGGCAATCAGGTCGCCGGAGGAAAGCTGGTTGAGGTTCATTGTTTCTGCGCCTCGATTGTGCCCTTGGGCTTAACCGCTTGTTGCGTGTGAGGGTAGAAATGGCAAGCGGCGATTGGCTCGGCAAGGGGTGTCGTCAATCTTCACGGCTTGCGAGCGGCGCCGTGGCGGCTTATGTCAGGCAAAACAGGAGAATCATGGGCCATGGCCGATGGAGTGAACAAGTTTCTGGGTGATACGCCCGGCCGGGTGATCGTCAAGCTGCTGGTGGTGTCGATCATCGTCGGCTTCGTCATGGCGGTGTTCGGCTGGACCCCTTATGGCATTCTCTACACGGTCCGAGACTTCATTCTGGACCTCTGGCACTCCGGTTTCGCGGCGCTCGGCCGCATCGGAGACTATCTGCTGCTCGGTGCAGCCGTGGTCATTCCGCTCTTCATCATCCTGCGCATTTTGAACTTCCGGCGGTAATATGAACGATCAGAACTTTCTCGCCTCCCGGCGCACGTTTCTGCGGTCTGGAGCGTTTCTTTCGCTCGGCTTTCTTGCCAGTTGCGGCACGCCCAAGCTGACCCCGGGCGGCAACGGCAGCGACCAGACGGATGCGACGCTCGGTTATGTCAACGATTTGAGAAAGCAGAAGGGGCTCAAGCAGCTCGCGCGCGATCCGGCCGCCGCGCAGGCAGCGCTCGCGCAGGCCGACCGGATGGCCAAGGCCGGGAAGATGTCGCACCTGATCGGCATGGGAGACAGTTTTCTGGAGCGTATGAAGGATCAGGGGGTGGCGCTGCCGGCGGCGGAGAATATCGCCATGGGCCAGGACAGCGCGGAAAAGGTCTATGCCGCCTGGTACCACTCGCCCAACCATCTGGAGAATATGCTAGGCCCGAACTATGGCGGCCTCGGCGTCGCGGTGATGCGGAATCCGGCTTCCGGAAACCGGCCCTATTGGGCCATGGTGCTTTCGACCGCCTGATCTGATTCCTGGTTTATGCGGCTGGTCTTGAGGACAAAGAATGACAGCAGCGCAGACGGACGATGTCGGCGAAAATGCCCAGGGGGCGGGCCCCTTCCACGTGACCAACCGGCTGATCCTGGCGATCGCCGTGCCGATGACGCTAGGCTTCCTGACGACGCCGCTGCTCGGGCTGGTCGATACGGCCGTCGTCGGGCATATGGGGCAGGCGACGCTGCTTGCCGGCCTTGCGGTCGGCGCCATCCTCTTCGACCTCCTGTTCACCACCTTCAATTTCCTGCGCTCCGCGACGACCGGCCTTGTCGCCCAGGCTTTCGGGCGCGGCGACCGGACGGAAGAGCAGGCCGTTTTCTGGCGTTCCCTGATCATCGCCTTGGTCTGCGGGACTGCCATCGTCCTGTTGTCGCCGCTGCTCCTGGCGGCCGGGCTCTGGCTAATGGCGCCGGGGCCGGAGGTGGAGGCGGTGACCCGCACCTATTTCCTCTACCGCGTCCTTTCCGGCCCCGCCGCACTCGCCAACTACACGATCCTTGGCTATGTGCTCGGACGCGGGCAAGGGACGACGGGACTGATGCTGCAGACGCTGATCAACGGCATCAACATCGTCTTGTCCATTTTTCTCGGGCTTTATCTCGGCTGGGGCGTCATGGGCGTGGCGCTCGGGACGGTGACGGGCGAAGTGGTCGGTGCGATGGTCGGATTCGCAGTCGTCTATGGCCGCTTTGACCGGACGGTTTCGCCCAGCTGGGCGTCAATCATCGCCCGCGATCGCTTGAAGCCGCTGTTCGGGCTCAACCGCGATATCATGATCCGCTCCTTCGTCCTTCTTGGCGCCTTCACGCTGATGACGCGTATCGGCTCCTCTCTCGGGCCGGTGACGCTTGCCGCCAACGCGGTGCTGATGACGATCTTCCTCGTCGCGGGCTATTATCTCGACGGGCTCGCCAACGCGGCCGAACAATTGACAGGCCGGGCGATCGGCGCGCGCTTCCGGCCGGCCTTCGACAGGGCGCTGAGAATGACGGCGATCTGGTCCCTCGCTCTGGCCGGGTTTACCACTCTCGCCTTTTTGATTTTCGGCGATAGGCTGGTCGATCTGTTGACGACGGCAGAAGACGTGCGGGCGGAGGCTTACGTCTATATGCCGTGGGCAGCGATCACGGCACTGACGGGGGCACTGGCCTTCCTGATGGACGGCGTCTTCATCGGCGCCACCTGGTCGCGTGACATGCGCAACATGATGCTCGCCGCTTTCGGAGGCTATGTCGTGGCGCTCTGCCTGTTGGTGCCGGCCTTCGGCAATCACGGGCTTTGGGCGGCGCTGAACCTGTTCCTGCTGTTTCGCGGCCTTTTCCTGATGGTGCTGGTGCCGCGTCGCGTGGCTCAGGCATTTTTATAGGGGGACGATGTGATCCGAAAACCGCTCTACACGTTTCGGCATCATGCCCGGGCCGCCCAGTAATCCACGCGGCTGCCGCGGATGTCAGCGATCGACGAAAGCTTTTCGCGGTCGCAGAGTTGTGACAGCCCGCGGACGATCCTGCCCGGCAGCGAAGGCCCCTCATAGACCATGCAGGAATAGAGCTGGACGAGATTGGCGCCGGCGCGGATTTTTTCCGCTGCCGTTTCGGCGGATGAGACGCCGCCGACGCCGATGATCGGCAGATCGGGGCCGACGCGCTTGCGCATCTTGGCAAGCACGATCGTCGATTTTTCAAATAGCGGCTTGCCGGATAGTCCGCCGCTTTCCTTGGCCTGACGCTGATCCTTCAAGCCGTCGCGCGACAGCGTCGTATTGGAGACGATCAGCCCGTCGAGAGCGTGCGAGAGCGCCTCCGTGGCAATATCGTCCATGCCCTCTTCGGTGAGATCCGGCGCGATCTTCAGGAACACGGGCACGCGCTTTCCGGTCTTTGCAGCTTCCTCATTGCGGGCGGCCAGTACGGCGGACAACAAGGCCGCAAGGCTTTCACGCGCCTGGAGGTCGCGAAGACCGGGCGTGTTGGGGGAGGAGATGTTGGCCGTGAAGTAGCGGGCGACACCGTAGAAGGTGCGGATGCCGGTGACGTAGTCGGTGATCCGGTCGGCGCTGTCCTTGTTGGCGCCGATATTGACGCCGATCATCGCCTTTCGGTCGCAGTTCCGGAGGCGGGTCAGGGCCGCCTGATGGCCTTCATTGTTGAAGCCGAGGCGGTTGATGACGGCGTCGTCCTCGACCAGACGGAAGATGCGCGGCTTGTCGTTGCCGGCCTGCGGCTTCGGCGTGACGGTACCGATCTCTGTGAAGCCGAAGCCGAGCCGCAACAGCGCTTCCGGGACCTCGGCATTCTTGTCGTAGCCGGCAGCCAGGCCGAGCGGATTGGCGAAGGTGAGGCCGGCAACGGTCTGTGTCAGGCGGGGATCGGCGGCGGCCGCGCAGGCGGGCACGAGGCCCGTCTTCAGCGCCTTGATGGAAAGGCCGTGGGCGGCTTCCGGATCGAGCAGAAAGAGACCGCGGCGGGCGAGCGACTGGAAGGCATCAATCATCGGTCAAGCTCCGGAAACACATGATTGCCATCGGCATCGAGCGGCAATGGTTTTGCCCAAAGAACCGCGTCCAAGGTTAGCGGCCCATAGAGATGCGGAAACAGATCACCGCCGCGCGAGGGCTCAAAGACCAGCTTGTCACCAAGCTTTTCGGCATAGACGGCGACGAGCACCAGGCCGTCCTGTCCGGCAAAGTGGCGGGCAGCCGTTTCCCGCGCCTGCTCGGCCGTCGACAAATGAATGTAGCCATCCGTCAGATCGATCGATGCGCCCTTGAATTCGCCGCGGTTCAGCGCATCCTGCCATAGAGTTGCCGGGACGATTTTGTAGATGATGCTGCTCATGCCGCCGTTTCCTGGACATTGGACGATCTGTTTTGCGGGATTGCCGCAATCCTGTGCGAAAGTCCACCGGCAAGCGGGTCCGATCCCGGATTTTTGAGCACTATGGAGGTTGCGATGAACAGGATGTTGATACCGGTCTTGGCCGTTGGCGGGGTCTTCGCAGCTGTCACGGTGTTTGCCCAGGAGCCGGCGCCGGGACGTTACGCCATGCAAAAGGCCGACAGTGGCATTGCACGGCTGGATACGCAGACCGGTGAGGTCTCATTATGCCAGGAGGGCAACGGCGAAATGGTCTGCCGGATGGCGGCCGACGAGCGCACGGCCTTCGAGTTGGAACTGGATTTGCTGACCAAACGGGTCGAAACGCTGGAAAAAGCTGTCGGAGAAGGCCAGACTGCGCTGAAACCACGGCTTCCGACGGAGGAAGAGATTGACCAGACGATGAGCATCATGGAAAGAATGATGCGCAGTTTCATGGGTATTGTGAAGGATCTGGAACGCGAGGACAAGACGCCGTCGGGCAAGACGGAGGACGGGCCTCAGAAGACCTGACCTGTTTCTGGATGATACGTGCGGCGGCGGTGAATTGGAGGATTCGCCCATTGCATAATTCCTTGGATCGGAAATCGCTTTAAGGAAAAATCATGCAATGATTCGAAGTGTTACGGCGACCTTTGCGCGCCTCGAAAGACGCGCGCCGCCGTAATTCGCCAGGCTCTTGGGAGGGAGCGTCATGACGTCAGGTTTGACCATCATCATTGCGGACGATCATCCGCTGTTTCGCGGCGCCATGCGCCAGGCGCTGACCGGCATGGCGGGCAATCCGGCTATCATCGAAGCAGGTGATTTCACCGCGGCGCGGCAGGCGGCGATCGACAATGTCTCCGCCGACCTGATGCTGCTCGATCTCACCATGCCTGGTGTCAGCGGACTGTCCGGCCTCATCGCTCTCAGGGCTGAATTCCAGAGCCTGCCGGTGATGATCGTCTCGGCGCATGACGACCCGGCGACAATCCAGCGGGCGCTGGAACTCGGCGCCTCCGGCTTCCTGTCGAAATCCGCCGGCATCGATGAAATCCGCCAGGGCATCGAAACGGTCATGGCTGGCGACATCTTCACACCGCCCGGCTTCCAGCGCGGCATGGAGCATGAGCCGGAAGTGGCGGATCTCCTGCATCGGCTGCAGACGCTGACGCCGCAGCAATCGCGCGTGCTCGGCATGCTCGCCGAAGGTCTGCTCAACAAGCAGATCGCCTACGAACTCGGCGTCTCCGAAGCGACCATCAAGGCACATGTCTCGGCAATCCTGCTGAAGCTGAATGTCGACAGCCGCACGCAGGCGGTGATCCAGCTGGGGAAGATCTCGGCCGTCGCGGCTTGAGGGCTGCATGCCCTCGAACGGGCGAATATCTGTCGGGCCCGCGCCGGTTTCTGATGGAGTGGCATAGCCGGTTCTCCGTCATTCCTGTGCTTGT
>UCOA01000001.1 GCA_900474095.1 Hyphomicrobiales bacterium
CGGGCATCCGCCCGCCCGCGCCGGCGTTCAGGCATCATTGATGGTCGATCGCTCGGTGGAGATCGATTGTATCGCCGACAAGGAAAAGACCGCGCAGGTCAGACGGAAGAACCGGGATGCAGGGTGGACATAGGGTGAGAAACGTGTGCCGGATCGCAGCTTTGCAGCGGGTGCAGAAAGCCTCCTCAAGGCGGGCTTGCGATCACATGAAAGGTGCACTTTGAATGGATATCTTCTCCACGCTTCAGGAAGAGAAAGGCAAGCTCTCGCAAGCCGAAAGCCGCATCGCGGAAATCCTGCTCACTGATTTTGAATTTGCCGTGAACGCCTCGATCATCGAGCTCGCGGGCAAAGCGGATGTCTCGCCGCCGACGGTCACGCGCTTTTGCCGCCGCCTCGGCTGCGAGAGCTTTTCCGATTTCAAGGTTCAGCTGGCGCGCACCGCCTATGTCGGCATGCGCTATCTCAAGCCGGAGCCGAAGAGCCGGGAGCCTGCCGATGTGGCCCAGGATATCGTCACCAAGGCCCAGAACGCGCTTTTCCTGCTGCATCGCAGTCTCGATCTTGCGGCGATCGAACAGGCCACCGGGCGGCTCGCTGCGGCAGATATGATTTATGCGTTCGGCTCCGGCGGCAATTCCTCGATGATCGCGAGCGAAATGCAGAACCGCCTGTTTCGCCTGGGGCTGCGGGTGACGGCGAGTTCCGATCACAGCATGCAATTGATGATGGCGGCCGCCGCCAGACCGACGGACGTGCTCATAGGTTCCTCGTTTTCCGGCCGCAACGCCGAACTCGTCCGCTCTTTCTCTTTGGCGCGCGACCAGAAGGTAACGACCATCGCGCTGACGCAGAGCGGCAGTCCGGTTGCCCGCGCCGCCGACATCACCGTTTCCGTCGATCTGCCGGAGGGCAACAACATCTATCGGCCGACCTCGACCCGGATCGCCTACCTTGCGCTCGTCGATATCATCGCGAGCCTTGTCGCCTATCACATCCAGCCGCAGGCGACGGTGACGTTGCGCCGCATCAAGCAGCAGCTGGTCGCCCATCGTGATGGCGACGACCGCCAGCTTCTCGGGGACTAGCAAAAAGATATGGTCAGAAAGGAACCGGCATGACTTCATCTGTCGCGATCGTAACAGGGGCCGCGGGTGACATCGGCCGGGCCATCGCCCGCCGACTGGGCGAAGACCATGATATCGTGCTGATGCCGGATCTCGACGGTGCTGCGGTCGAGAGGACGGCGGCAAGCCTCGGCCTCCCCAGCCGGTTCGTCGCCCTTGCCTGTGATATCACCAATCCGGCAAATGTCACCGATATGGCCAAGCGCGCCGTGGCGCTGGGCGAGGTTCGAACCCTTGTCAACAATGCCGGCGGGGCCCGCGCGGTCAGCCTGCACGATACGACGCCGGAAATCTGGCGCATGGACAGCGTGCTCAATCTGGAGGCTGCCTTCCTCTGTTTTCGCGCTTTCGAAGACGCGCTGAAGGTGACGAAGGGCTCGGTCGTCAACATCGCCTCTGTCAACGGCACCAACGTCTTCGGCCATCCGGCCTACAGCGCCGCAAAGGCCGGCCTGCTGCACCTGACGAAACTGATCGCCGTCGAGTATGGCAAATTCGGCATCCGCGCCAATGCCGTATCGCCCGGAACGGTCCGCACCCAGGCCTGGGAGGACCGCGCCGCCGCCAATCCAAACGTGTTCGAGGAGGCACGGCGCTGGTATCCGCTGCAACGGATCGCCAATCCGGAAGATGTCGCCAATGCCGTCGGCTTTCTTGCCAGCCCACTTGCCGCCGCCATCACCGGCGCCTGCCTGCCGGTCGATTGCGGCCTGACGGCCGGCCAGGCGGAACTCGCCCGCACCTTTTCCCAGTCGGATCACTATTAGAAATAAGAGGAACAGACATGCAATCGGCGTCCTATCGTCTCGAAAGCGCGTGGCAGCCGGATGGCGGCCCGCATGGCCGTTTCACTTTCAGCCTGTTCAATCTCTCCACCCGCCCGATTGAGGATTTCACGATCGCCTATACATCGCTGACGCGGGTCATAGACCCGAAGGCGTGCGAGAATGCGTCCTTCGTAAAGCGCGACGCCAACTACCACGAATTCGCCCCGCCGACCGGTTTCGTGCTGGCGCCGGGCGCATCCTGGACGTTTTCGGTCAGCGGCCTGCACCGCAAAGCGGTGCATTGTACCGACGGTGCGAAATCCGCCTATCTGACGCTGGGCGATGGCAGCCATGTGACCGTTGCCGTGTCCGATCTGGTTCTCGAAGGCCGCGTCAGCGAGCCACCGCCGGTGCTTTTGCCGGAAGGAAAACTCGATCTGCCGTTTGCGCTTCAGCCCTGGCCACGCCGGATCGATGCGGAAGCCGGGGAGGGCTTTCCGGTCTGCCTCTATCCCGCCGCAGGTGCATCGCTGGAGGATCTCATAGCTGTCGACACAGTGCTTGCGCTCTTCAAGCGACTGTTTGAAGCGGATCACGTACCGTTCAGCCTGGCGCCAAACAGCCAGGGCAGGGCGCTGCATCTCGAACGGGACGCAGCACTTGCGCCTGACGGCTACGAGCTTTCCTTCGCGCCAAACGACGTCAGCCTGCGCTTCGGGGGTGCAGCCGGCCGTCAATACGGTCTGACGACCCTCGCACAGCTACTGAACGGCGCACGCCGGGAGCCCGCGAAATTCCGGTTTCCGATTCGTGGCACCATATCCGATGCGCCACGCTACAGCTGGCGCGGCTGCCATCTCGACGTGTCGCGGCAGTTCTATCCGCTCACCGATCTCTCGCGGCTGATCGATATCCTCGCTTGGCTGAAGCTCAACACCTTCCACTGGCACCTGACCGATGACGAGGCATGGCGGCTGGAGATCAAGGCCTATCCGCAGCTCACCACGGTCGGGGTCCTGCGCGGCCCGGACGGACCGCTTCTGCCACAACTTGGCAACGGCGCCGAGCCTGTGGGAGGCTTCTACAGCCAGGACGAAGTCCGCAGGCTGGTTGGCCATGCGTCATCACTGAATGTCGAGATCCTGCCGGAGATCGATATCCCCGGCCACAATGCCGCGACGCTGGTGGCGCTGCGCGAGCTTTGCGATGGGCAGGAGGCGCCGGAGAGCTATCACTCGGTCCAGGGCTACGCCAACAACGCGCTCAATCCGGCCGTGCCGTTCACCTACGAATTCCTGGAAAATGTCTTCGATGAAATGGTCGAGCTTTTCCCGTCCGCCTACATCCATGTCGGCGGCGACGAGGTGCCGGACGGGGCGTGGCTCGCCTCGCCGCTGGCCAGGACGTTGATGGAACGCGAGGGCATTTCCGGCACGTTCGGACTGCAGTCCTATTTCCTCACACAGGTAAAGGACATGCTGAGCAGGCGCGACAGGAAGCTCGCCGGCTGGAACGAAGTCGCCCATGGCGGCGGCGTCGAGGCGCAGGGTACGCTGCTGATGGCCTGGCAGACGCCGGACGTCGGCATCGAGCTTGCCCGCGAAGGCTATGACGTCGTGATGACGCCTGGCCAGGCCTATTATCTCGACATGGCACAGGCGGAGGCGTGGCAGGAGCCGGGCGCAAGCTGGGCCGGCACCGTGCCACCAGTACACAGCTATGACTACGAGGCCGAGGGTGATTTCCCGGAGGAACTGAAACATCGCCTGAAGGGCGTGCAGGCCTGCATCTGGTCGGAGCATTTCCTCTCGCGCGGCTATTTCAATCGCCTCGTCTTTCCGCGCCTGCCGGCCATTGCCGAGGCGGCGTGGACGCCAAAGAGCGAGAAGAACTGGTTGCGCTTCGCGGCCATCGTCGGTCTCAGCCCGCAACTATGAACTCCGAACTGTGAGAAAAACCATGCGCATAGCCGTCGGGGGCATCCATACCGAGTGCAGCACCTATTCGCCCGTCCTGATGACAGTCGAGGATTTTCGCGTCCTTCGCGACGCCGACCTGCTCGGTGCTGAATATTTCAATTTTCTCGATGCAGACGGCGTCGAGCATGTGCCTCTCCTGCACGCCCGCGCGATACCTGGGGGACCAGTGTCGCAACAAGCCTACCAGACCTTCAAGGTCGAGTTCCTTGCACGGCTTGAGGCGGCCTTGCCGATCGACGGCCTCTACCTTGCGATGCATGGCGCGATGAACGTCGAGGGCATGGACGACGCAGAGGGTGACTGGATTTCTGCCGCGCGCGGGATCGTCGGACCCGATTGCCCGGTCGCCGCGAGTTATGACCTGCACGGCAACGTCAGCCAGAGGATCATCGATCAGCTTGATATCTTCGCCGCCTATCGCACTGCGCCCCATATCGATGTTCGCGAGACCATGATGCGCGCCTGGTCGATGTTGATCGATACGCTGCGCACCGGCCGGCGCCCGGGTGTCGCCTGGGCCAAGGTGCCTGTCCTGCTACCGGGCGAATGCACCTCGACGGAGGACGAGCCGGCCAAGTCAATCTATCTCGGGCTTTCAGCTTTCGACGCGAAACCGGGTGTCCTCGATGCCAACCTGATGATTGGCTATGTCTGGGCCGATGAGCCAAGGGCAACGGCCTGTGCGGTGGTCACCGGCGTAGACAAGGCCAGTGTGCTGAACGCCGCCGAGGAGATTGCCCTCCGATACTGGAATGCACGAGAGCGTTTCGGCTTCGGGCCGCTGACCGGGCCACTGGAGGAGATGCTCGACATCGCCGAGAAGGCGACCACATTCCCGGTCATTCTTGCCGATTCCGCCGACAATCCAACGGGCGGTGGTGTCGGCGACCGCGCTGATGTGTTGCGTGCGCTTCTTGCCCGCAGCTTTCAGGGCGCCCTCATCGCCGGCATCACCGATCGGTCGGCCGTCGAAGCCTGCTTTGCCGCCGGCGAGGGGGCCTCGATCGCGCTTCGTCTGGGCGGCAGTCTCGATCCGGCCAGCGTTCCAGCTGACGTCATGGCAACCGTCATTCGCCTCGACGACCAGGCGTCTGCGGCCGAGCGCCAGGCTCTGGTGCGTGTCGCTGACATCGAGATCGTGCTTTCAGCGCGCCGCCGTCCCTACCACAATATTCAGGACTTCCAGCGGCTGGGGCTTGATCCGACGGCTGTGCGGCTCTTGGTGGTGAAGTCCGGCTATCTGTCGCCGGAACTGGCGCCGATCGCCAATCCGAACCTGATGGCGTTGACCGAGGGCGTCGTCAATCAGGACATTGCCAATCTCGCGAGCAACCGACGAGCAAGGCCGGTGTTTCCCTTCGACCGGAATTTCGAATTTACGCCGCAAGCCAGACTTTCGGCGCGTTGGGATGCTTTGGCAGTCTCGCCGGACTGAGCCGAACGACAACCACGCAATCCGATATCCGCACAATCCGTCAATTCGTGCCCGTGAGGGTGACCATTGATCTCTCTCCTGGTGTCTGCGTCATGACCTCCATGCTGTTGATCGCCTTCCGCCACCCTGTGGTCAGGTTGAGCATGATCGCGATCTTTTTATTCGGATTCACGGGTGCGGCGACGTCGCCCTACCAGTCGGTCATCGGCATCACCGAGCTGGGGCTGAGCGACGGCTTCTACTCGATCCTGATTTTCGCCGCCGCTGCAGTCAATGTCGCCGCCAGCCTCTGGGTTGGCGTGCTCGCAGACAGGATCGGCAACTATCGGATCCTGCTCATGACCGTCATGATGTTCGGCGTTGTCGGCTACGGCCTGGTCTATGCCGTGCCGGTGGCAGTGAGCTTCGTCATCTGCACGCTGGTTATCTTGCCGGTTTACAACGCAATGAACTCGCTTTTGTTTGCCAATGTCTGCGCGGTCGCCAATGCCTCGGGCGGGCGCGACGCTGCCGCGATCAATTCGGGCGTTCGTGCGGCGATTTCGGTCGCCTGGGTGCTGGTGCCAGGTCTTGTCGCGCTCGTACTGGCAGGCAGCGGCAGCATGCTGCCTGCCTATCTGCTTGCCTGCCTCGGCTGTACCGCCAATCTTGCGCTGGTCTATTTCAAGCTGCCGGCTGGCGGTGCGCCGCCGCCGATCAGTCACCGCCATTCCTACCTTGCCTCCTTCACCGAAGTTCTCTCGCCAAAGGTGTTTGCGAGGTTGATGGCTGTCTCCCTGATCACCTCGACGCTGCATGTGAACGCGGCTGTCCAGCCGCTGATCATCACCGGTGCGGTGGGCGGCAAGGTCACCGATATCGGTGCCGTCGTCGGGATTGTCGCCTTTCTCGAAATCGTCTTCATCTTCGTCTGGGCACGCATCCAGCTTCACCTGCACCCGGTAACGGCGCTTGCGGCCGCCACGGTGTTCTATGTGGTCTATCTGGCATTGCTCGGCTTTTCGTCCGCGCCCTGGCAGATTTATGCCCTGACGCCGCTCAGCGCATTCGCAGCCGCGGCGCTGATCAGCATTCCGATAACCTATATCCAGGACCTGATCGCCGACCGTCCGGGGCTTGGAAGCTCGCTTATTTCAGTCAACCTGTTCTTGAGCGGCGGGCTTAGCGCCGTCCTGTTCGCGCTTGGAACCCGGTTCAGCGACTATTCGGGAACGTCGCTGCTCGGTGCGCTTGCCGG
Organism: Hyphomicrobiales bacterium; assembly: GCA_900474095.1. Classification (GTDB taxonomy): domain Bacteria; phylum Pseudomonadota; class Alphaproteobacteria; order Rhizobiales; family Rhizobiaceae; genus Pararhizobium. Next base: position 6,546 of record UCOA01000001.1, read on the forward strand.
CATGCTGGGCTTGGCGTTGCTCATCTATCTCGACGGCCGTCACCCGGCGCGGCCGTCGGCATGCTGAGCCGTTTGGCGAAAATCGACGGCGACCGGGTGGTCCCGGCGAAGTGCAGTGATTGTCATCCTGAATGGAAGATCGCGGTGTTTGGAGAGGAACGACAACGCCTGCTTCTGCGCCCACCATGCGATGACCCCCAAGGCCACGCCCCCGACAATGGCGAGCACGGAAAAAACCGGCAGCGGGATTTTCCCGGAGAGCGGAAGCAGAAGCAGTTCGGGCATGAAGCGATGGAGGAGGTAGATGTGAAAACTCGCGGCGGAAACGGGCAGGACCAGCGCTTTCACCGCTCGCGGCACCGATAGTCTCGGCACGAACAGGAGCAGCGCGAGTACAGGGATTTGCAGGAAATATTTGACCCGGGTGCCGATCCAGACGCTTTCGTAGAACGCAAAGAAGCTGAAGACGACCGTGCCCGCCGCCATCAGCAACAGCCGCTTTGCCGTGGTATCCGCAAATGCCGCCAGAAAACCGATGGCGGCGAGATAGAGAATCCACGGCAACGTGAAAATCTGCCGGTTTCCAATCTGCCAGATGTCGGGGATGACCAGGCGGGCAAGCAGCGCGACACCCAATAATACCAGCCCCGCAGAGAACGGTGACGATGCGGCTATCTTTCGAATGGGGGCAAGCGCAAAGAAACCGGCAAACAGCAGAAGCGTTTGGCAGTAGGCTTCGACGAACCAATAGAGGTAGGGTAGCATGGTGTGTCGATCGGGATCGGCAAAGCCGAAATTACCGGCCATGACGACGGACGCCCACGGCACCTCACCCCAGGCGACCGTGTAGCCAGCGACGATAAGATAGTAGGGGATCACGATCGGAAGCGCGGAGCGGAACAGGCGGACGATATCGAGTTCGGTCACAGCGCGCCATTGAAAGCGGGCGAGTCCGAAGCCGACAAGCAGGACCATTGCGGCGGAGCCGCCTGGAATCGGCCAGAGCGTCTCGTGCTGGACCACGACGAAGAGGATGGCAAGCGCCCGGATGAGAAGGCTGGCCTCCAGTTTGGGCGCTGTTTCAGTGCGCTTGACCTTGCCGGCCAGTACGGAAACGGCAAGCTTTTCCCAATTCGGCGGCGCTTCACCGAGGATGCGCTCCAGCGCGATCGAAAGCTGTACGAAGCGTAGCGAATCCCCACCCAGCGACAGAAAACTATCCTGCGGGCCGACCCGTGTTGGGTAGAATAGCTGAGCGAAGACGCTCTGGACGGTTTCTTGCCGGCTTTCGTTTTCCGTGCTCGTCACGGCAAATTGCTGCGTTAGGCGGCCGTAGTCGATCTTGCCCGAGGAAAGGCGCGGTAAATCCGCATGCGGCGTGGCCCCGACCTGAAGCAAGGTCAGACCGCTTGCCGCTGACAGAATGTGTTTGACACTGGTCTCGCTGGCAGAACCGGTGCAATAGGCGTGGATCGACCGGTCGTCACCAATGACGGCAGCGCTGATCCCATATTTCTCAAGCGTCGCCTCCATCGCATCATGGCTGATCCTCAGACCTGCGATCTTGGAAATACGCTTCAGGCGCCCGCAGATGCGGAACAGTCCCTCATCGTCGATCTCGGCGAGGTCGCCCGTTTTCAGGCAGTCGAGTTCATGGCCATGCGTCAGTTCGCGGCGCGAACTTGCATATCCCATCATGACATTGGGACCGCGATAGACGAGTTCGCCGGGCCGTGCCGGTGAGACGATCGTTCTTCCCGTTTCATCCTCGAGCGTCAGCGTCCCGCCGGGAACGGCGATGCCGATCCGGTCCTCGTTTCCCTCAAGTCGGTCCGGTGGCACATAGGCTAGCCGCGCGGTGCCTTCCGTCTGGCCATACATTATGAAAAAAGCGCCGCCGTTTTCGCGCATACAATGATTGTAGCTGCGGATGATATCTGGCGAGAGCCGGCCGCCGGCGACTGTCATGAAGCGCAGGGATGATGGGAGCCTGCTGCGGAGATCAATGCTCTCCAGAAGCTCGTAGGAATAGGGCACGCCGGAAAAATTCGTGCATCCGGACTGTTCCAGCCGATGGTGGAATTGCGGATCCGATAGCGACATTTTCGGAAAATAGAGGCTAGCACCGACCGAAAGATGTGAATGCAGAACGGACAATCCGTAGCAATAGTGCAGTGGCAGCGCCATGCAGCCGCGATCGGTTGCCGACAGGCCGAGATATTGGGCTATCGACGCCGCATTGGCGTCTAGGTTCCCGGCGGAGAGCCTCACGGCCTTGGCACGGCCCGTGCTTCCGGATGTCATCAGCAGCAGCGCCAGATCGGGATGTGGTGGAATGCCGTGATGGTCGCGGCTGCAAAGAGGCTTGATCGACCTCCAGCGCCCGTCGATCTGCCGGCAGGTGATGTCGGGCGCAAATGCTTCTTCGATGACGGTTCCCCGCGCCTTATCGGTCGGTGGGATCATGATTACGGCATGGCCGGACTGAAGGGCCGCGAGGTAGCCGATGATTGCATGCTCGGTATGCGACGCTTCCACGCCGACCAGCATCTTCTGCAGGCCGAACGCCGTGGATGTCTGACTGACACGATCAGCCAGTTCCTTGTATGTGATCGGGTCGCGGTCTGGAAAAAGCAGCGCAGGCGCATCGCCCCAATTTGCCAGCGCGGACGTAAAGAGCGGTGCCATGGTGTGCGATCTTGACGGAATAGGAAGAGAAGTTGGATAGGCTCCCTATGAAATGCATGATTGCTATTGTCAAGTTATTGACGGGCGCTTAGGTGTTTTCGGAGAAACGACCCTTGGTGCGTGGAGCCGAAAGACGGAGGAGAGATTGATCCCGGCAGCAAAAAATCCTGCGCTTGAACTCCGCCATGTAAGCCGCCGGTTTGGGGCAACCGTTGCACTCGACGACGTGTCGCTGGCGATCGGCTCCGGCGAGATCATCTGTCTCGTCGGCCGTTCCGGTTGCGGGAAATCGACATTGCTGAGAATGATCGCAGGCGTTGATACGATCGATGCTGGCCTTATCCTGCTGAGCGGAGACGAAGTTTCGGGGCCTTCAGCGTTCGTGGAGCCGGAGGACCGCAAGATCGGTTTTGTTTTCCAGGACTACGCTCTCTTTCCTCATCTGACTGTTGAGCAGAACATCCTGTTCGGTCTCAAGGGCCGGCCGAAAGAGACTGTCGCTGACAGGGTAGCCGAAATTCTTGATCATATCGGCATAGAGCATCTGAGAACGCGGTATCCGCACATGCTGTCGGGCGGCGAACAGCAACGTGCTGCTCTGGCCCGCGCCTTGGCGCCCCGGCCGCATATCTTGTTGATGGACGAGCCGTTTTCCAACCTGGATCGCGGCCTGCGGGACAGGGTTCGCGACGAAACGCTTTCGCTTCTGAAAAATCTCGGCACGACGGTCGTCATGGTCACTCATGACCCGGAAGAAGCCCTTTCGGCGGGCGACAGGGTTGTCTTGATGAGGGCCGGCCGGATCGTCCAGACCGGGTCTGGCTATGACCTGCACGACCGGCCCGTGAACCCCTATGCCGCTGAGTTCTTCTGCGCCTTCAACAAGGTTCCCGGCGTCTACCGCCAAGGTTATGTCGAAACTGCGATTGGCCGGTTTGCGCACAGGCTGGATCTCAACGAAGACAGCCCCGCCACACTCTACATCCGCCCGCAGGGAATTTCGCTGTCGCGTGAGCCCGCCGATCTTTGCGGGCGCGTGCATAGCCGTGTGTTCCTAGGTGACGTGGAACAGCTCGCCGTCAAGGTGGAGGGTTTGGAACAGCCGCTTCTGGTTCGAACGATGCAGCGTCTGGCGGCCGGCACGGACACAGTCGGTTTGGTTATCTCGCCGGAGAGCTGCCTGGCATTCGCGGCTGAATGAGCAGGGACTGGCGGGCCGGCATCAGGCCCGAGCGATCATTTACGGTAAAGTCCTCTTGCTAAACTTGACCTTCCTACTCCAATAATGCTCGACAGCATGAAACAGTTCTTCTGGAGGATAAAGTGACCACGTTGACCATCGCAAAATCCGTACTGCTTTCTACCACCTTGCTGCTCAGCACGGGTGCCGCGTCGGCCGCGGAGCTCAATATCTACACCACGCGCGAGCCTGGCCTGATCCAGCCGCTGCTGGACGCCTTCACCGCAGCAACTGGAACCAAAGTCAACACGGTCTTCCTCAAGGATGGCTTGGTCGAGCGTCTCGCGGCCGAGGGCGAAAGCTCGCCGGCCGATATCCTGATGACCGTGGATGCGGGAAATCTCGTCGATCTGGTCGAGAAGGGCGTCACCCAGCCGGTGGAATCCACTGTCCTGACGGAATCCATTCCGCAGCAGTTGCGCGATGCAAAAGGCAACTGGTTTTCACTCTCCATGCGCGCCCGCGTCGTCTATGCGGCGAAGGATCTCGATCTTCAAGCCCTCAACTACGAAGACTTGGCCGATCCGAAATGGAAGGGCAAGATCTGCATTCGCTCGGGCCAGCATCCGTATAACACCGCACTCTTTGCCGACTACATCGCCCATCATGGCGCGGAAGAGACAGAGAAATGGCTCTCCGGCGTCAAGGATAACCTGGCCCGCAAGGCAGCCGGCGGCGACCGCGACGGCGCCAAGGATATTGCCGGCGGCATTTGCGATATCGCCATTGCCAATTCCTACTATGTCGGCCTGATGCGCTCGGGCAAGGGCGGCGAGGAACAGGCAGCCTGGGGCAACGCCATCAAGGTCATCCTGCCGACTTTCAAGGACGGCGGGACGCAGGTCAACGTCAGCGGTGCGGCCGTCGCAAAACATGCGCCGAACAAGGCGGAGGCCGTAAAGCTGCTGGAGTACCTCGTGTCGGACGAGGCCCAGAAGATCTATGCCGAAGCGAATTTCGAGTATCCGGTGAAGCCCGGTGCCGTAGCCGACCCTATCATTGCATCCTTCGGTGAACTGAAGATTGATCCCAAACCTTTGACGGAAATCGTCAGCCATCGTAAGCAGGCAAGCGAACTGGTCGACAAGGTCGGCTTCGACAACTGAAAACAGCAAGGGGCCCGCAGTGAATGCGGGCGCCTTCCTGTCGCCGACGAAATGGATTGTCCTTGATGACCAGCGCCGCACGAAGCCGGCACCGGCGCTCCACTGGGTCCAGGTGGCTGGTCTGCGCGGGCACCATTGCCGGTTTCGTCCTGCTGCCGTTCCTGGCGCTGTTGCTGCAGGCGGTGCAGGGATCCGCGGGACTGTGGTCTCATCTCATCTCCACCGTTCTGCCTGTTGCCTTGAGAGATACGGTTATCCTTCTCTCCGGTGTCGGCCTGATCGCTGCCGTTGTCGGAACGACGACGGCCTGGCTTGTCACCGCCTACACCTTTCCGGGGCGGCGGGCGCTCGAATGGGCGCTGCTGCTGCCTCTTGCGGTGCCGACCTATATCATCGCCTATGCCTATCTCGACATCCTGCATCCGATAGGGCCCGTGCAGGGGGCAGTGCGATGGCTGCTTGGCTATTCCAGCCCAAGAGAATTTCGCCTGCCGGATTTGCGCTCGATGACGGGCTGCATCCTGCTTCTCGGTTTTGTGCTCTATCCTTATGTCTACATTCCGGTGCGGGCGATGTTTCTGACGCAGTCCGCCAATCTGATAGAAGCTGCAAGAACACTCGGCATTCCCCGGCGCGCGATCTTCTGGCGCGTTGCCCTGCCGCTGGCGCGGCCCGCGGTTGCTGTCGGCGTCAGTCTCGCGCTGATGGAAGCGCTCAACGATATCGGCGCCTCCGAGTTTCTCGGCGTCAGGACCCTGACCGTGTCGATCTATACCACCTGGGTCACCCGGTCCGATCTGCCGGGGGCAGCACAGATCGCTTTGGCGTTGCTTGCGATCGTCGTCGTTCTGGTGGCGTCGGAACGATGGGCAAGAGGAAAGCAGCGCTACTCGTCAAGCGCGCAGCGCAATCGCGCCTTCGAACCCCGCCGCGTTTCTCCGGCAAAAGGGCTGCTCCTGTTTGCCACAGGGCTTTTGCCCATTCTTGTGGGCTTCGCAGCTCCGGCGGCCTATCTCGTCGTCGAAGCCTGGAAAAGAGTAGAGTTTGCAGGGCTTTCGCCGCGGTTCCTCATCGAAGCTGTCAACACGATCGGCCTGGCGTCCTTTGCGACAGTCATGACGATCCTTTCCGGCCTGCTTGTCGCTTATGCCGGCCGTCTGCGTCCCGGTGCGGCATCGGCGTGGTTTCTCCGGCTCTCGACGCTCGGCTACGCCGCTCCCGGTACGGTCGTCGCGATCGGAATCCTCATCGTTCTTGGGACATTTGACCGCCTCATCGATCGCACGGCGACTTCCTGGTTCGGCATCTCAACCGGCTTGGTGGTGATGGGTTCGAGCGCAGCGCTGCTCTATGCCTACACGGTGCGCTTTCTTGCCATCTCGGCGGGCGGCATAGAGGCGGGGCTTTCACGCATTCCCCTCTCCTTCGATCATGCTGCCCGGACCTTGGGTCAGTCGAAGACAGGTACTTTCCGGTATATCCATCTGCCGCTGTCGAAGGCAGCGATCACGGCTGCCGGCTTGCTGGTATTCGTCGATTGCGTCAAGGAGCTTCCCGCCACACTTTTACTGCGCCCGCTGAACGTCGAGACCTTCGCCACGCATCTCTATGGCGAGGCGGCGAGGGGCACCTATGAGGAGGCGTCCATCGCTGCTCTCGCCATTGTCGCCATCGGCATCCTGCCCGTCATCCTGCTGGCAAGGCTTGGTCGCGTCTCAAGCCCTTGACGCGCGCCCATGCCTACATGGCATGGTCGGCGCCGTTGCCAGACAGCATTGCCGCCAGCATCCAGAGCGCCATGGCGACCATCATCAGGTTCTCGGTCAAGGAAACAAAACCGAGCGGTACGTTGCTGTCACCACCGACACAGGCGCATTTGAGCTCGCGCTTGTCGATATAGACCGCCTTGAATACCGAGACGGCCCCGATCGCGCCGATGAACAGCGCGACAGGAATCGAAATCCAGTTGAGGACACCGGCAATCATCAGGATACCCGCGCCGGCTTCCGCGAAGGGATAGACATAGCTGTAGCGGACAAAGCGCTTTGCCAGCAGGTCGTAGTTGAGGAACATCGTCGAGAAACCCTCGATATTCTGAAGCTTCAAAATGGCAAGCACCGCCATCGTGAACGCGATGAACCACTCGGCCGCACGCACCGTGAATACGTCGCCATAGGCGGCATAGCTTGCGGCGAGCGCCATCAGGGCCGTGACGGCAAACACGGCGATGACGGGGCGATAGGTGACGGCTTTCGGATCGCGAACCGGTTTTCCAAGATGCTGGCGCACGTTGTCATAGCCGCCGATGCGCACGCCATTGATGAAGGTTTGAGGGGTGGTCTTGACATTGTGCTCGGCCTTGAATGCGTCGGTTTCCTCGCGCGTGGTCAGCCACCGGTCGTCAACGGTATAACCTTCGCGCTGCAAGAGATCCTTGGTCTTCAGGCCATAGGGGCAGGTGTGGTTGTCCATGACCATCCGGTAGAGGGTGGCTTTTCTGGATAAGTGGTCAAGCATCATGCAATCTCTCATTTCGCTTGGTTGGATCGATTGCTGGTACTATAACATCCGTACCATGGTACGGAGTCAAGCGATGAAGAACATGACGATCGCGGGGCTTGCCCGCGAAGGCGGTGTCGGCGTCGAAACGGTCCGCTATTACCAGCGGCGAGGGCTGATCGGCACACCGGAGCGGACCGGCGGCCCCGGTCTCGGCGGCGGTATTCGACACTATAGCGAAGAGGATATCCGCCGCCTGCGCTTTATCCGTTCGGCCCAGACTGCGGGTTTTACCCTCGAGCAGATCGGAGAATTGCTGGAACTGGACGCAAGCGAGGACCGCGTACGCGCCCGCGCCCTTGCCGCGGAGCGCATCGCGGCGCTCGACGCGAAGATCGCCGAACTGCAGACAGCGCGAGACTCGCTTCGCCGGCTCGCCCATGCCTGCAGCGCCACCTCAAATGGTCCGTGCCCCATCATTTCGGCCTTCGATCGCGAGTGACGGTGATAGAGCCAGCTGTTCGAACGACAATCCGTCACAAACCTGCGATTGCCTTCAGATCGTCGATCGCACCCGGCGCGGCGGCGAGCACCGGTGCGCCCTTGGTCAGGTGCCCGTCCTCGATGGGGAAGGGGTGAACCCAGCCGCCGGCTTCCTTGACAAGGCAATAGCCGGCAAGGCAGTCCCAGGCGTGCATATACGGTTCATAATAGCCGACGAGACGCCCGGCGGCGACATAGGCCAGCATCAGCGCGCCGGAGCCGTTGCGGATGAAGGTGCCGCCCCCCTCGAGCAGCTTTTCGACCGTTTTTGCGACGGAGGCGGGCGTCACGTAGGTGTTCGAGCCGAGACCGGTCACGGCGTTGCGGATGGTGCGGGAAGGGTCGAGCTTGAGCGCGTTGCCGTTCAGTGTTGCGCCTATGCCGCTGGCGCCGGCATAGAGTTCGTCATGGCAGGGCGCGCAGATGACGCCGATAACCGGCTCGCCCTTGTGAAGTACCGCAATCGATACGCACCAGTTCGGCATGCCGTTGACAAAGGGGCTGGTGCCGTCGATCGGATCGACCACCCAGGTGTAACCGGAATCGCCTGCGGCAAGACCGTATTCCTCTCCGAGGAAGCCGTCACCGGCATGAGCCTCGGCGACGCGGGCCCGGATCAGATTTTCCACTTCGCGATCGGCAATCGACACGACGTCCTGCAGGTCTCGCTTGGTTTCGACCACAAGCGTTTCGCGCTGTTTGAAATAGCCGAGCGCGACAGCGCCCGCTTCCGTTGCGATGGCCTGCGCCAGCGCAAAACGCGCATCCAGCCCGAATGCCTGCGATGTCATCGATCTGGTCCTTCCGATCGCCGTCATGATGTCTACTCGGATTCGAGGTTGTCGCAGGAAAATCCCCGACGTCAATGCCGTCTCCGTAGCAGCGATCTGCAATTGCGTGCAATTTGCCTCTGAAACAGCCTGCTCAACAAGGCCAATCTTGATAAAACGATCACAAAGCGTGTGAAGCGGGTGCCCGCCACACGCGGATCTCGCTCCCGGCCTGACGGCACGTCGCCGGACTATTTTGCCGCAATTTTGAGATCGCCCGCCGATTGTGACTGCGGCCAACGCATCAACGCTTCAGCTCCGGCGGCCGTCAGACCATAGATGCCCCTGTCGATACGCTCGAACCAGCCGTAAACATTGCCGCGCAGGATGTTTGCTGCTGTGGGCACTGCCGTTTTCAGGTCCTGCGGACGCAGCGGGCCGTTTTGCAGGCTAGCCGCACAGGCGAGTGCCTGCTGGCGATAGGCTGTCATGATCGGTGCTCTGGTGCTGCCGCCAACTGCCGGGTCACCCTTTCGGCGTTTGTGTTCGTCAACGAGGCGCGATCGCTTGCGGAGATTCTTGCGCGGCATTGATGCTACCGGGCTGACGATGACGTCCACGGTGCCATTGTCGGCAACACCGAGCATGCCGAAGCCAAGCCGACGGCAAAGGTCGCGATAGCGGCGGTCGCTTTCGCGTCCTTTTCCCCTGGCCGAAACCCGGGCGGCAATCCACACCTCGTCGCTGGCCGGTGCCCTGTCGACGGCCTGAAGAATGAGTTCGAGATTGAAGCTGAGCTTCAGTTCGCAAATGACGACGACCGGCGGTTCGTTGGCGCTCAAGCCGACGATATCGCAGCCGGTGATTTCGCCCTTGACGCTGTAGCCGGCATCCTCGAGAAAGCGCTTGATCGGCAGATAGAGCGTGGTTTCCAAATCAAGTCCTCAGTTGTTTCACGCGACGGTCTTTGCGCGTTTTGCGAATGAGATCAACGAAAGTGCGGAATTATGTAGCAATGAAGTCCTCTGTTCTCCGTGCCAGTGGTATTGATGCGCTTTAGTTCGCCAACGTGATCCACGTGGGCGCATGGTCGCTTGCACCCTCCAGCCCTCGGGCATCCCGGTCAACGCCCGCGCCGCCCAGTCGGCGCTTCAGTTTCCTGCTCAAGAGGATGTGATCGAGACGCAGGCCCGCGTCGCGCTCCCATCGGTTCCGGCGATAGTCCCAGAACGTATAGATTGCGCCTTCGGGATGGACTTTACGAAGCGCATCGAGCCAGCCCTGATCGAGAAGGCGCCGGAACGCGTCGCGGCTCCCTTGCTGGACGAGCGCGTTGTTGTCGTAAGACCGGGTGGGATAGATGTCCCGCGGTTCCGGAACGACGTTGTAATCCCCGGCAAGGACCACCGGCAGGCCCGTCGCAAACAGCTCCGCGGCATGAATTGCAAGGCGATCGTGCCAGGCAAGTTTGTAGTCGTATTTCGGGCCAGGCTGCGGATTCCCGTTGGGCGCATAGAGCGAGGCGATCAGGATGCCGTTGACCGCCGCCTCGATATAGCGGCCCTGCGTATCGGACGGATCGCCGGGTAGTTCGGCGCGGGTCATGATCGGTTCGCGATCCCGCGCCAAAATCGCAACCCCGTTCCAGCTCGACTGTCCACGCCAGACCGCGCCGTAGCCCGCGGCCTCTAGCGCCGTCTTGGGGAACTGCCCGTCGGTTGCCTTGAGCTCTTGGAGGCAGACGACATCGGGCCTGGATGCGTTCAACCAATCGAGCAGATTGTCGAGCCTTCGGTTGATGCCATTGACGTTGAAGGTCGCGATCTTCATGCGGCGTCAGCGCGCTAGCCTGCCGGCCCACGCCGCCACCGCCTCGGCCATGGTCGTCAGGTGATCGGTGGCCGAGAAACCGGAGACGCTCTTGCGAGGCTTGAGGTCATGGTCGCCGTCCTCTAGCCAGAGAATTTCGATTCTGTCCGACAGCGCATAGCCCGCAACTTCTTGCTTGGTGCCGAACTCGTCACGCGTCCCCTGGCAAATCAATGTCGGTGTCGTCAGCCCGACGAGATGCTTTGTACGGAGTTGTTCCGGCCTGCCGGGAGGGTGAAATGGGTAGCCGAGGCAAAGAAGCCCGGTGATTTTCCCCGCCGTATGAAGATCGTCGGCAATCATGCTCGCAACCCGTCCGCCCATCGACTTGCCGCCGATAATGAGCGGGCCGTCTGCGGCGAGTTCAGCGACGGCCGCCCTATACTCCGGATTAAGAGTTTCCGCGCGGGGCGGTGGCTTGCGGCCCTCCGTTGAGCGGCGGGCCGCCATGTAATTGAATTCGAAACGGGCGACGCGAAAACCGACCTCGGCAAGAGCCTTGGCGGCCGCGGTCATTGACGCGGAATCCATCGGCGCCCCGGCGCCATGGGCAAACAGGATCGTGATGGTGGCATCGATCGGCCCGTCGAACAGAAATCGCTCGCCCATCTCAGCCAGCCGTTTTCGCGATGAACTGGAGGTCGACGAACTGCACGCCGCGGGCAGCTGTTCGTGCCCATTCGGAATCGTTGTCGAGTTCAAGATAGCGTGCCCACCGGCGTCGCGCCTCGCTGAGATTGCCGGCATCGAATTCAAGTTTCGCCAGATTGAAGATGGCATCCGCGTAGTCGCCGTCGAGTTCGATCGCCCTTTGCAGGTGCCGGCGAGCCGCATCGTTCCGCCCGCGATCGCCCATAAGCCCGGCAAGGTTGAACCACGCCTCGACGAACGTCGGGTCGAGCTTGATCGCGCGCGCATACTCATGCGCAGCCTCAAGCGGCCGGCCACCCGCCTTGAGGCAATTTGCGCGATTGAACGCAGCGACGGAATCGGTGGGGTCAATGGCAAGGCAACGTTGATAGAAGGCGGCAGCCTCGTCGTACAGACCGTCCTCCTCGGCGGCCTCGGCCCGAGAGAAGAGGTCTTCAAGCTCGGCGTCGTCGGGCACTTCCAGATCGAATAGCAATTGGCCGTCGAGTTCGCTCAAACCCTCGGCATCACGGACATAAATCGTATCCGAACCTTCGTGATGGAGCGACAGCGCCGTGAGCGAGGCCACCGAACGGGAGCGGCATACGGACCTTGCGATCGCACACCAGGTAGCGCCGCTGGCAATCAGGCCAGCGTACTTCCTTGCAAGAATGAGATCTCGGAAGGAGTAGGGCTCCGCGGCGTGCTCGAAGGCATCGAACAGAGAAAGGAAATCAAAGATCCGCGCAGACAGCCGCGATTGGTCGATCAGGGCCTGCCGTGTCAGGGCGGATGCGGCGGGGGATGCCATCAAACCCAGCAACCGAAGAAATCCGTTCTCGCTAAGGAAGCATCTGCCGTGGCCGGTCTCCCTATCGAACCGCGCTTCGATCTCGGCTTCACTTGCCTTCGTCAGCAAACCCCTGCCGAAGACCAGATGCGAGGTCCGGCGCGTTACACCGCGTCTCAAGTGTCCGTGCTGCCGTTCGACCTCCCGCGCCGCCAACCGTCGCGGGAATGCGGCCAGAGCGCCTACGATGCCGAATGTCTGGCCAGAAACCGTCATCAGATTTTCGTCTTGGCAGCGGGCTTGGCCGTTGCCGAAGCGACGGCCTTCGCCGCTGGCTTGGCGGCGGGCTCCGCCTTGCTCTTGCTCTTGGCCGGCGGTTTCGATTGCGAAAGGCTCGCCTTCAAGGCGTCCATGAGGTTGATGACATTGCCGCGCTCCGGAGCCGCCGCAATGATCGGCTTGTGCCCCTTGAGTTTCTCGCGGATCATCTGCATCAGCGCCGCCTCGTAGCGATCCTCGTAGTTCCTGGGATCGAAGGTGGTCAGCTTCTGCTGGATGAGCGCTTCGGCGAGTTGAAGCATCTCAGGATCGGGGTTTCCGACCGGGATATTACCGAAATACTCCGCTGTGCCGCGCACCTCGCTGGGATTTCTCAGCGTGCAGACGAACATGCCGGTCTCGCGCGCGCCGATGGTGATCACCCGCTCGCGGCTGGACAGCACAAGGCGCGCGATCGCCAACTTGCCGGATTTCCGAAGCGCCTCGCGCAGCACGACGAACGTCTCCTCGGCCATCGCTCCGTCCGGTGCCAGATAATAGGGAGCATCCAGGTAGATGACATCGACCGATCGTTCGTCGACGAACGCCTCAATGTTCATCGTGTGGTTGGATTCAATCCTGACGCTCTCAAGATCGGCGTCGTCGATGATGATGTATTTCTTGTCCTCGTACTCGTAGCCTTTTACCAGGTCGGACCGTTCGACAAGGCCGAGTTCCGGGTCGACCGGCTTCATGTTGATCCGGTTGTGGGTATCCTTGTGAAGCTGGTTGAAGCTGATGCGCTCGCTCGAACTGGTGGCGGGATAGAGCCGGACCGGGCAGCTCACGAGACTGAGTTTGAGGTAACCTTTCCAACTTGCCCTGGGCGCCATGATCATCTCCTGCGCGGCGACGCGATTACTTTCCAACCCGAGACAACAACGGCAAATCTCTGGCCAATTTGTCGATATCGGACCAGGGATCACCGGAAGTGGCCAAGAGGCCTGGCAAAGAAGAATAGTTCAAATCCTCCGGAGCGTCGATAGCTTCAAGATCGCTCCAGCTCACGGGGGTCGACGCAGGCAGGTTGGAGCGTGCGCGAAGCGAATAGGGAGCGGCAGACGTTTGCCCGCGAGCGTTGCGATGAAAGTCGATGAAAATGCGCCGTACCCGATTATCCTTGCCCATGGTTGTGGTGAACGTCTGCGGAGCAGTCTGGGCCAGGCGAGCGGCAATGGCGCTTGTCGCCGGATGCACTTTCTTCCAGGGAAGCTTTGGCGTGACAGGCACGACCACGTGGATACCCTTGCCGCCCGACGTCTTGACGAACGGGGCAAGACCAAGCGCCTCGAGTTCACTGCGGATATGGAGGGCCGCCTCGACGACGTCCTGCCAGCCAATGCCCTCGCCGGGATCGAGGTCGAAAACGATGCGGTCGGGCTTTTCCGGTTGCTTTCGAGTTGTCCCCCAGGTGTGGAATTCGACGACCCCGAATTGGGCCAGCGCGAGAAACCCTCTTGCGTCTTCCACCGAGAGGTAGGCTTTCGTTTCGCCGTCGGAATTGGTGGTTGCGAATGTCGCCATAGAGGATGGCATGCCAGTGAAGGGATGGCGCTGGAAGAAGCAGTCCCGCGGTTTTCCCGTTGGGCAGCGGAACAGCGAGACCGGGCGGCCGAGAATATGCGGCAGCATGAAATCGCCGACCAGGGCATAGTAGACCGCAATATCGAGCTTCGTCGGGCCGGATTTTCCGAACAGTCGGCGCGTCGGGTTGGTAACGGAGATGCTTGCAAGATCGGCATCCGAGATCAATCGCTCGCGCCGGGCCGAAACCGGGGTGGATAGCTCGACATCGCGAAGCCCCTTGAAAACGGCGTGGCGAAGCGCATTGTCGGCCGTGCGGTTGGCATAGTGAATATGCGCCGAGAGCACCGGCCGGACCCAAGTGACGTCCTTTGGCCCACCCTCGAGTTTGATTGCGCCAGCGCGCAGCGGCTCCAACCGCGCAAGCAATTGCTTGAGCATTACTGCGTCGAAGCCTGTTCCGACCTTGCCGCGATACTCCAGTTCGCCATCCACCCATTCGCCGAGCGCCAGCGCGGCAAGACCTTTGGCAGCCTCGGAGAGGGTGTATCCGGCAATCACGAAGTCACCAGCTTCCAGAGCCTTGGTCTTGGTCCAGGTTTTCGACCGGCCACTGCGGTAGGGAGCCGATAGGCGCTTCGACACGATGCCCTCGAGCCCCATTTCCGAGGCCTGCTCGTAGAGTGCACGCCCATCGCCCACGACATGATCGCTGAGTTGAATGGCGGAGTGGCTGGATATGTGCCCCTCGAGCAGTTTTGCCAGCAGCATCTTCCGCTTTTCGAGCGGAACATTGGTAAGATTCCAACCGTCGAGGAAAAGGAGATCGAAGGCATAGAATACAAGCCTGTTGCCTGCGCCATTTGCGAGGGCGCCCTGCAGCAGCGCGAACCGGCTGATCCCTTCGTCATCCAACACAACGATTTCACCGTCGATGATGGCGTCGCGGATCGGCAGCTGCCGGAATGCTTCCGGAAGGTCACCATAGCGCTTGGTCCAGTCCAGGCCGCCGCGCGTAATCAAATGCACTGCACCGGCGGACACGTGCGCCATCGTCCGATAACCGTCGAACTTGATTTCGTGCAGCCAGATTTCGTGCCGGTCGGCACGGCCTGGCGGTATGGCTGTCTGTGTCGCAAGCTGTGGTGCGATGCGTGCCGGTGCCTCGCCTCTCACTGCGCCGGGAAGCGCCCCTGGCTGGAGCTTGGCCGGCTTTCTTGTCTTCTTGGGTTTTTCCACCAGTTCCTCGATCCGCCGGCCGGATTTAACGCTTTCCGGGCGCGCGGCGAGGATGTCGACTGAGTCGTTCGAAGCGAGATCATGCTCCTTGAACAGGAGCCAGTTGCCCTGGTCATCGTCCCCTGGCCTGGGCTTCAGTCGCGCCAGCATCCAGCCGCCACTGAGTTTTTCGCCGGCAAGCCGGAACTTGAAGGCGCCTGTCTTCAAGCTTTTCTCGACATCGTCCATCGGCGCCCAGACGCCGGCATCCCAGACGATGACCGGGCCGGCGCCGTATTCGCCCTCGGGGATCACGCCCTCGAAGTCGATATATTCGAGCGGATGATCCTCGGTCTCGACCGCCAGCCGCTTGTCCACTGGATTGAGCGATGGCCCCTTCGGGACGGCCCAACTCTTCAGCACGCCGCCGATCTGAAGCCTCAGATCGTAGTGATCGGCGGTGGCATGATGCTTGTGCACGACAAAACGGTTGCCGCCGCCGGCGAGACTTCCAACCGGTTCCTGCGTCTTCGAAAAGTCCCGCTTCTTTCGATAGGCCGTCAGTTTGGATGTCGCCATGTCTCTACGCTATGGCTTGTCCGGCAAACCTGCAATATCGTCCGGCTGGACAAACTGCTTGTCGGAGAGCCAGGCTTCGACCAACGCTGGGTGCAAGGACAACGGCTCAGCGCATCAATCGTCGATCCGAAATCCGACCTTCATGACCACCTGATAGTGCGCGACCGCGCCGTCCTTAACATGCCCGCGGATCTGATCCACTTCGAACCATTCAAGGTTTCTCATGGTTTTTGAGGCTCGCGAAATCGCTGTCTCGATCGCCTCGGTCAGCGAGACCTTTGAACTACCGATAAGTTCCACCTTTTTATAGACATGGTCGCTCACGTTATCCTCCCGGCTGGCTTCAGAACTGGTCTTGGCTTCAAGGGCGCTCGACAAGAACGCTCGAACGGGCATCGCTACGCAGACAACGCTGCGCCAAAAGCTGCTGGCATTTCACAGCTAACGCAAAAGATCCGGCAATAACGCGTTGTTGTCAAACGATCTGAAAGAAGAAAGTCTTCGTGTGGCGAGATCCCAATGAAGGGGGACTGTTTTCCTGCAGCCTTTGCATGAGATGATTCGCTGGTCGTCTGCCTGATTTCTTAAAGGTGGCGCGGACGCAAGCTTGTGTTGAGAAAAAGGGTTCCTGGAACTTCATGGGCGCTTTTTGCAGGACCCAGCCCGAACGAGCAATTCGCGGCCAGATCCAAGTCCTAGCCGATACGCTTGCTCGCATTTCTATATTGATTTCATTCCATCTCATGGGCTCGCAAGGAGCCGAAGAGGCAGGATAGGAACGTCATTTCGCCCCTTCAGGAGCGGGGTGCATCATCATCAGCGCGCTCCGCAGCATTTTTTGTATTGCTTGCCTGAACCACAAGGGCAGGGATCGCTGCTTCTTCGTTGCAATCGGCTAATCAATGGAAGCATGATTGCATTGGGTATCAACGCAGCGGCAAGCACGGCCAGCTTGGCCGATGCACCTGGCACGACAAGGCGACGACGGGATTTGAACCCGCTCCACGCCCGTTTGGCCACGTATTCCGAATTCAGTTTGGGTAATATCTTAAACAGCGGCGCCCTGTTGGCGCCGGACCGTTCGAGGAATTCTGTTGCCACGGGTCCAGGAGCAACGCATGTGACGGTTACACCAGTGGCGCGCAATTCCTGATGGAGTGCCTCCGAAAAAGATCGCACGAAACTTTTGCTGGCGTAGTACACAGCCATATTGGGACCGGGTGTGAAGCTGGCTACCGAGGCAAGATTGAGCACGCCACCACGGCCACGTGCAACCATCGCCGGGAGGAAGTGCAGTGTCAGGTCGCTGAGGGCACGGATGTTGAGGTCGATGATGCCAAGCTGATCATCCAGAGGAAGTGTCGTGGCTGCTCCTCGCAAACCATACCCGGCGCTGTTGACCAGGACATCGCAGGCTAAGCCGTTGCTGGTAAGGAAGTCTTGCAGGCGGGCGGTCGCATCGCGTGCCACAAGATCAAGCTCCAGCGGAAATGCATCGCCTCCTGCCTGTCGCACGTCGGTCGCCGCAGCGGCCAGCGCTTCAGACGAACGCGCGACGAGCACGACCGGAGTGCCCTCCCTGGCAGCAACTTTGGCGATTGCCCTGCCGATGCCCCGGGACGCGCCCACCACAACGACAGCCATGCGACCATCGCAGTCCAGGGTCATGACGCCGCGCCTGGGATCAGGGCATCGGGGAAGGCTCCAGTTTGAGCAAGTTCACTGGCGACTTCATTGTTCAAGATTTGCTCAAAACGCTCCAATGCCCGCGCGACATTCGCGCCATCCATCACTCGATGATCGTAGTGAATGCGGACGTTTACCGACCCGTCCTCGCTGATCGGACCGTAGTTGAGAAGGGTCGTCAAGGGCGTGAGGGGGTTGAGCGACTCCGCCCCGAGGCCCGAATAGACCGACAACTGGAAGGTGCCGAAATAATGCGCACGCTTGCGCGCCATATTCAGGCCGAACCACATGAGAAGCCATCGGACTGGCCCCGGCGCGTGGGCGATTTTCAACGCGCGCCGGAACTCCTTGATCTCTGGGATCGGCAGCGTTCGGGCCGCGTGGATCAAGGCTTCAAGTTCCGCGACGGACGAGCGCTCCGGACATTTGATGGTACTTAACAGCACGACGCGCTCACCGTCATATTCGCGCTCGTGGGCAATGGAGGCTACGCTGACCGGGTACTCATAGAGTTGAGGTCTGGGGAATTTGACGTAAGCACGTCGAAGGTCTGGGGTCTCTCTGGCAAGGAGCGCGTATCCCTTCAAGAAAAGTACCGTCCATGATGGTCTGCTTTGACCCGTCATGCGGGCCTTTTGAAGCGCGCCAAGGTTCATCTGGCGCTGCACCGTGACCCGGGGGATTCCCATCGAGAACCGCATCAGATCTCCGACAAGGCGTCGTGGTGCGGAAAGCTTGAAGGCTCGGCCTCGCATCATGCCACCTCTAGTATAAATAAGGAATAATACGCTTGGTATTGCCCATGTAGTCACGATAGCGTGCGCCGAAAATCTCCAGCATCATACGCTCCTCCTTGTCCACTCGAGCAAAAAAAAGCACCGCGAAGCCGACAATACCTGCCGGCCCGGCTATCCAGTTCGAAAGCAGAAATGCCTGGCCAACTCCCATGAGTAGGAATGACGTGTACATGGGGTGGCGGACGAGGGCGTATGGTCCGCCACAAACCAGTTCGTGGCGGTCACGAATCTCCAGTGTCACAGACCAGTTCCTGCCGAGTTCCTTGTGGGTTCGCCGAAAAACCCACATTGCAAGAGCAAACAACAGTGCTCCGACAACGATGGCCCAGGAGCGCGCCGGATAATCGGCAGCCTTGGGTATTCCAGTCACAACATAAAACGCTGGCAAGATGGCAAGGCCGAGAAGGGCCGATACAAGCGCGACCCTTTCCAGGCCGGAACGGCGATGACTGACGATCCGCACACGCTTAGCGCGGCGTTCGAAAGGGTACCGAATGACATACCAGGCGACGATGCCAATCATCCAGACGATCTCGCCGGCCGCTGCTACCGATATGTTCAATTTGGGCCACCGGCCTTTCTGTGATTTGCCATCGACGTGGCGCACGGATGTGTCAGCAGGGGCCGCACTCACGCCGCATTCATCTCTCGAAGCTGCGTAATGAATTGTTGCGGCCTGAGCCAGATATTTGGGGCCTTATACCCCATGGAGCGTGCGATGTCCGCGACAAAAGCATTGCAATTGTAGATCGACGCCTGCCAGAATTTGGATTTGGCCTTTAGCTGCCGTATGTGGGCAACGGTTTTCCTGTATTGAGCTTCGGTCAGCATAACGCGCCAGCTCGCCGACCGGTACTCCTCTTCCAAATCGCCATCGCTTGCTCCCGTTTCGGCCGGAACTGGCAAGAAATGGCCCAGGACATAGGGGGCCGTACTAGCGGTCGCTGGGGCAAGGCCCGCGACCTCGGGGTCAATCATCTCCCCAGCCTGACCCGCGCGCCCGAAGATCACATAGGAATGACCATAGCTGAGGGCATAGCGGGAACGGAATTCGATGAAATACCGGCTTTCCTTGCTTTCAAGGGCAGGGCGGGCATCCGAAACGAAACGCGGTTCAGGTTTATTGTCTTTCGACTGGCAGGCTGCGGCCGATAGTGCCAGCACGACCGTAATTGCTATTCGTGTTGTGAGCGCCATTGCCACGCTCTATCTCCTGAACCCTGCCGAACGTTGACGCAGCAAGCTTTGTCCGATCTGAGTGGCAGTGCCATAAGCGGTGGTGCCCGTCCGGCCATTGCAAAATGGGGGAGGAACAGATGCTCCTCCCCCAAGGATCACAGTTGCGGTCACTTATAGACTGGTGCCGGTTCCACAGTATCGACGGCCGGCGGCGGGGCCTTACCCTTGCCTTTGCCAATTGCCCCGCAGGCACTCAGACTGGCGACGGAAAACAAGGCAACAATCACGATCAGAACTCTGCTCATAAAGTACTCCTCTCCTCAGCACGGAATCAGGTTATCGAAGGCAACGCTTACAGTAATACGGATGAACTACACCGGCGCTAGTGCAAAAATATCACAGTTGGCACCGGTTTGCCCTCGCCGAGCTGTTCCATGACAATTAGGACACATTGCGTCGCTGTCAATACTGAATAGACACCCGAAAACTTATCAAATCACTAATACCGTCGTTCCCACAGGGGTGCGCTGGTAAAGGTCGACAATGTCTTCATTTGTCAGACGAATACATCCGCTTGATACCGCCTGGCCTATCGTCCACGGCTGGTTTGTTCCGTGCAGCCGGAACATGGTGTCCTGCCCGCCGCGGTAGAGGTATAGCGCGGAGGCACCCAGCGGATTGTGCGGACCGCCGGCGACACCGGACGCATATTGCTGCAAATGCGGCTTACGCCGTATCATACTGGCCGTGGGCGTCCACGACGGCCACTCAGCCTTGCGTCCGATGGTTGCCTTACCCTTCAAGGTGAGCCCCTCTTCTCCGACGCCAATACCATAGCGCATGGCCCAGCCGCCTTCCTCAACCGCATAGAGATAGCGCTGCGATGTATCGACAACGATGGTCCCGGCGGGTTCGTTTCCCTGATAGCGTACATGTCTGCGACGGTAACGACGATCCGGCGCGGCTGCGAATGCGTTCGAAATCGGCTCCCCAAGTCGCCGTATCGTGGAAGTACATCCCGTGGCCATCAAGGCGAGACTGCCGAGCACGAACCCTCGGCGGGCAATGTCGTCACTGTCCATTTCTACCTGCTCAGCTATTGGTCATCGCGATCGTCTTTAGCATTCCATCGCCGATGAACCAAGTGTTTCGCTTCGCAGGATGCTAGCACTGGTAGTCTTCGGGGAAAACGCTTCAAACGCCTGTGGCACGGGCACATGGGGACGCGACTACCGGCCCGGGGGCTGCCGTGGTTCTTCAAAAGGTGGGAAAGCCTGCCCGCACTTTGCTGAAACTTCTTGCAGCGATCACCTGTGTCTGCTCGACTGGAGCAAAACAAGCAGGAAGGGCGGAAACAATGAAACTTGGCTTCGAGGGGAAAGTGGCACTTGTAACCGGCGCAGGATCCGGCATAGGCGCGGCTGTTTCGAGACAGCTCGCAGAAGAAGGGGCCGAAGTCGTCGTTGCCGATCTCAACGCAGAGGCTGCGCAGACCGTCGCTGCCGAGATACGATCACTTGGAGGCAGAGCGCAACACCATGTCGTCGATGTTGCCGACGCCGACGCCGTCGAACGGCTGATCAAGTTTGTTGTGGATAAATGCGGCGGGCTGCATTTGGCAGTCAACAATGCGGGCACCGATGGCGTCCGAAAAGCGACGGCAGATTATCCGCTTGACGAATGGCACAGGTTGCTGAACGTCAATCTCAACGGCGTTTTTTATTGCATGAAGTATGAGATCGCCGCCATGGTGGAACGCGGCGGAGGCGCTATTGTCAACATGTCTTCCATCCTCGGTTCTGTTGGATTACCGACAGCGCCGGCGTACACCGCCGCCAAACATGGTGTCGTGGGTCTGACCAAAGTTGCCGCAATAGAATATGCCAGAATGGGTGTTCGTATCAATGCTGTGGGTCCTGGCTGGATCGAAACGCCACTTTTATCGGAGCATATGGACATATCGAACAGCCGTCGCATGCTCGCCCTTCAGCCGATGGGCAGACGCGGCACTCCTCAGGAAGTCGCCGCTTTAGTGTGCTTCCTGTTGTCCGAACAGGCTAGTTTCATCTCTGGAAGCTACCACCTTGTGGATGGCGCCTATACTGCGCATTAGTTCGGTTGTTTTCGTTGTTGCCGGCATCTCGGAAGGCACCTGAATTCACGACGACGCCGCTTCGCGATAAATCCTCGAGGGTCGCCTGCCGTTGTCGTTAAGTTAACATCTTCCCCGGCCTGAAGGACGGGGATTTTCAGGGGCGGCTTACGCCGCCCTTTCGAGTACTCGGCTCCCGCCGGATCGCTCCGACGCCGCCGACGGCCGTGTTCCGGCCAGTAGAATGTTCACCGCCGCATTGACGTCGGCGTGGTCTGCGTGTCCGCACGAGAGGCAGAGGAACTTCGCTTGGTTTTCGCGGTTTCCCTTGTCCCTCGACCCGCATTCGGAGCAGGTAACGGAGGTGTATCTCGGATCGACCTTCACGACGGTTCCGCCGAGGAAGTCCAGCTTGTAGGTGAGGAGCGTTTCGAACCTGAACCACGCCGCGGCGAGGATGGAGCGGTTCAGCCCCGCCTTCTGGGCGACGTCCCTGCCGGGGTCCTCGGCCGTCCCACGGGCGGAGGCCGACATGTTCCTGATCTTCAGGTCTTCGAGCACGGCGGTGCCGAAGCGCCGCGCGAAGCGCGTCGTCGTCACGTGCTGCCAGTGCAGCCGCTTGCGGGCGGCCCGGGCGGCGATCCGCGCGGCGTGGCGTTTCGCCTTGGCCTGGCGCTTCGAGCGTGATTTCCGTCTGGATGCGACCCTCTGCCATTGCTTGTGCAACTCGTCGAGGTCAGACGTCGGCATCGAGGACATCTCGCCGGTCGAGAGCGCGACGTTGTTGACGATGCCGCGGTCGATGCCGACCGACGGATTGTCGTTGGCCGGCGTCTCGTGTTCGAACTCGTACGAAAAGATGATGTGCCAGCCGTTGGCCTCGCGGACGACGGTGATGTTGCCGACCTTGCCCCTGATCGGGCGGGTATAACGGAACTTGACGTCGCCGATTTTCGGAAGCCGCACCCGCGCCCATTTGCCGTTCAGGACTTCGATCGGGCCGATGCGGCTGGACGGGATGCGGAATGCGTCGTTGACGAACTTGCGGCGCGGTTTGGGATATCCGGCCCGTCCGGCGAAGAAGTTGCCGAACGCCTGGTTGAGGTCCCGCAACGCCTGCTGCTGCGCGTCGATCGGACACTCGGCGATCCACGGCACTTCCGCCCGGATCGCCGTCAACTCCCGCGCTTGGGACGGATAGGAGATGTTCCTGCCCTCGGCGCGCTTGAACTGCCGCCAGAACGAGGACCTTTGTTCCAGCGCGATGTTGTAGACGAGGCGTACGACGCCGCAGCAGCGGGCGAAGAAGTCCACCGTCTGCTGGTCTGCGTAGATTCTGTACTTGTGGGCCCGGTTCCGCATGCTATGGTTGTAGCAGTTGGCCAATGGTGAATCAATTGGAGATTGCGTTTTCGGACTGCACGTTCATTTGGTCTTCGTGACCAAATACAGGCGTGACGTGCTGTCGGAGCTGGCCATCGCCGACCTGTCGCGCATCTTCGCTAAAGTCTGCGCGGACTTCGCCGCCGAACTCGTCTCTTGTGACGGCGAGGACGATCACGTCCATCTGCTCGTGAACTACCCGCCGACGGTGCAGTTGACAACAGCCTCAAGGGCGTGTCGAGCCGCTTGCTGCGGGAAGCGAGACCCGAAGTGTCCGGCCGCTACCACAAGGGTGTCTTGTGGTCGCCGTCGTACTTCGCTGCGTCGTGTGGCGAAGCGCCGCTGGAGATCGTCAAGCAATATGTCGAAACACAGCGGTCGCGCGCTTCCTCCCCGCCCTGAAGGACGGGGTTTCCGCGCGCGGTAACGATGAGATGTTCCTAACATCTGGAAGTCGGGAGGCTCCGTGACGCACTTTTTTCGCATTGCGACCAGTCAGTGGTAGAAAAAACAATGCCTATTGCCAGTTTCGTCGGTTCTGTGACCGACCGTCGCTGTAGCGCGCTGTTACAGCGAGTTTTTACTCGACGTCGTGGCAGTTTCCTTGGGCCAGGGGAGAAAAACAATGGTTTCGAGCCTGACAACGACCGCCCCTCCGTCGAGAGAAATTCACATCCGGGATCCCGATTGAAGCGGTTCTACTGCGCTGCGAGGTCGTTTGCCGCTGGAAGGCCACCGCCCGCTCCCGCCTTTGCAAGCCCTTCGCGGAGATGCTCCACGTCGGATTGTTGAGTGTAGTGCAACGTTGCGAGGAAGGATTCGACGCCGAATTCAGGCAGAAGCGTTAGAACCTTCTTCATATGCGCTGCGGCAGCGATCTCATCCCCAAGCCAGCCGTAGCAAGCAGCGACGAATGTGTGCTGTACGGAATCCATGACGGACAGGTGCATGAATGCTTCGATCGCCTCGCCATACTGATGCGCAGCGAAGTGTGCTTTTCCAAGGTGGCTCCAAAATCTTTCAGGGTGATGGGGATTCAGCCGCATTGCCTTGCGGATCCATTCGATTCCCTCTTCGGGCCTTCCCAGCCATGTCAACAGTTCCCCTTGCTGAACCACCACAAGGTCGTAGTTGGGATTGAGGGAAAGGGCACGCTCCTGATGATAGCGCGCTGTGGTCAGCGCGTTATTGTTCACATTCACCGCGGCTAGAATGCGATGCACGTCGGCATCGTTGTCGTCCAGCGCCAACGCCCGATCCAGCGCAGCAACAATCTCGCTCCAGACCGCATCCTTGTCTTCGCACCAGCCGTTGACCCAGGCCTGGCCGAGAATGCAGGCCCGCCAGGCGTGGGCGTGGGCATAATCCGGGTCGAGCGCGACGGCCCGGTCTATCAGGGACTGCGCCTGCTCATTGTCTGCAACAGTGCCTCTGTGATGCAGCACCTTTGCGGCCAGCGCGCACTCGTAGGCGGCCATGTTCGCAGGCTTCGTCCGCGAAAGATGGTCGCGCTGTGCTGCCTCGACGCGCCCGGGCAAGGTTGCTGCTATCGCCGCTGTGATTTCATCCTGGATCGCAAATATGTCGTCCAACCTGCGGTCGTATTTGTCTGCCCAAATGTGGTTATCAGTGGCTGCGTCGATGAGCTGGACCGTTACGCGCACCCTATCGCCGATCTTGCGGACGCTACCCTCCACCAGGTATTGAGCACCGAGTTTTTCGGCGACTTCGCGTACGTTTACGGCCCGGTTCTTGTAGACGAAACTTGAGTTGCGCGAGATGACGAACAACTCGTGGCGGCGAGACAATTCGGTGAGAATGTCCTCGGTCAGACCATCCGCGAAAAATTCCTGATCAGGATCGCCGCTCATGTTGTTGAAGGGCAGAACCACGATCGATGGTTTGGACACTGATCGCTTCGCATCGAAATCAGCAGGCTGATTGGGCGAAGCGGAGCGCTCAAGCCCGATACGAAACAGACGAACGGGGCGGCTTATGTTCTTGAGCGTCTTCTCGCCCAGATCCTCGATGGCGACTTGAAGATGATCGGCGATTTGCGTTGCGACAGCGGCGGTGACACAGATACCACCGACGTCGGCCAGCTGCTCAATACGAGAAGCGATATTCACACCATCGCCGAAAATGTCCCCGTCTTCGAAAATGATGTCGCCAAGATTGATGCCGATCCTGAATTCGATCCGCCGATCCTGGGGCACGTCCGAATTTCGCCGCTGCATGCGCTGCTGGATCTCCACGGCACACCTGACTGCATCAGTCACACTGTGGAACTCCACGAGCATGCCGTCGCCCGTCGTCTTGATGATCCGGCCCTTGTTCTTTGTGATGGCGGGATCGATCAATTCTATCCGGTGCGTCTTGAGGCGGGCGAGCGTGCCTGCTTCGTCGGCCTCCATCAGCCGGCTATAACCTGCCATATCGGCAGCCAGGACTGCAGCTAATCTCTGTTCCATCGATCTGCCAACATAACGATAAAAGGATGCGCCTTTTCCGGGACCAAAAGCGGGCCCGAGACGATTTTACCGCACCCCGACAAAATCGCCTATCTAATGTTGAGGCAGAGTGCGACGCCAGCGTCGGCCCGGAAGCAGTTGGTCACGTCTTCCTGTGACAGGGGTTGCGTTACAAGCAATCAGAACGAGCTTCGAGCGCAGTGCAGTCCGTGTGCGAAGGTAGGATTTATGATCAACCCATGCTGCGCGAATGGATTGATGAAGAACTCGGGCGCAGCGGTAAGCCCAGCTGCGCCCGAGCGATTTAAGTCCGGATCAATCGATATCGAAGCGATCCGCGTTCATCACCTTTGTCCACGCCGCCACGAAGTCGCGGACGAACTTCTCTTGCGTGTCGCTCTGACCGTAGGCCTCGGCCAACGCCCGCAGCTGGGAATTCGAACCGAAGACGAGATCAACCCGGGTGCCGGTCCACTTCACTTCCTGCGTATTGCGGTCGCGTCCCTCGAACACATACTTCGAATCCGGAATTGCCTTCCAGACGGTGCTCATGTCGAGCAGGTTGACGAAGAAGTCGTTGGTAAGCGCTTCCGGGCGCTTGGTGAAGACGCCGTGCTGGGACTGTCCGGCATTAGCGTTCAACACGCGCAAGCCGGCGACGAGAACCGTCATCTCCGGCGCGGTCAGCGTCATGAGCTGGGCCTTGTCGATCAGCAACTCCTCGGGCGAAATGGAGTACTCGCCCTTCTGATAGTTGCGGAACCCGTCGGCGATTGGTTCGAGAACGGCAAAGGAGTCTACATCGGTCTGCTCCTGGGTGGCGTCCGCGCGACCGGGAGTAACGGGAACATCGACGTGGTGACCGCCGTTCGCCGCCGCCTTCTCGATGGCTGCCGCACCGCCGAGAACGATGAGATCTGCAAGCGACACCTTCTTGCCGCCGAGCTGGGCGTCGTTAAACGCTTTCTGG
This sequence comes from Hyphomicrobiales bacterium, assembly GCA_900474095.1. Lineage (GTDB taxonomy): Bacteria > Pseudomonadota > Alphaproteobacteria > Rhizobiales > Rhizobiaceae > Pararhizobium. The sequence continues at coordinate 32,898 of UCOA01000001.1, forward strand.
ATGCCCTCAAGCGTCCCGATCACCGTCGCCAGCTGCGCCGGCTGGTTAACTTCCCAGTCCTTCTGGGGACTAAGACGGATGCGCGCACCGTTCGCACCACCGCGCTTGTCGGAGCCGCGGAAGGTTGACGCCGACGCCCAGGCGGTCGAGACCAGCTGGGAGATGGGAAGTCCCGATGCAAGGATCTTGCCCTTGAGATCGGCGATGTCCTGTGCGTCGATCAGGACGTGGTCAACAGCCGGAATAGGATCCTGCCAGATCAGGTCCTCTGCCGGAACCTCTGGACCGAGATAGCGCACGCGCGGGCCCATGTCGCGATGGGTCAGCTTGAACCACGCGCGGGCAAACGCATCAGCGAACTGATCCGGATTCTCGAAGAAGCGTCTCGAAATCTTTTCGTAGGCGGGGTCAAAGCGCAAGGCGAGGTCCGTCGTCAGCATGGCTGGCGCATGGCGCTTAGACGCGTCGTGAGCATCCGGTACTGTAGCGGCGCCGGCACCGTGTTTCGGCGTCCACTGATGTGCACCAGCAGGGCTCTTCGTCAGTTCCCACTCGTAGCCGAACAGGTTCCAGAAGAAGTTGTTGCTCCATTTCGTTGGCGTCGTGGTCCAGGTCACTTCCAGGCCGCTGCCGATCGTGTCGCCGCCTTTGCCTGTTCCATGCGTGCTTGTCCAGCCCAGACCCTGCTCGACGATGTCAGCCCCTTCGGGCTCGACGCCGACATGGGCGGCGTCGCCTGCGCCATGGGTCTTGCCGAAGGTGTGACCGCCGGCGATCAAGGCGACGGTTTCTTCGTCGTTCATCGCCATGCGCGCGAAGGTCTCGCGGATGTCACGGGCGGCGGCAAGCGGATCGGGATTGCCGTTCGGCCCTTCCGGATTGACGTAGATCAACCCCATCTGCACGGCGGCGAGAGGATTTTCGAGATCCCGCTCGCCGGAGTAGCGCTTGTCGGAAAGCCACGTGTCCTCGGCGCCCCAATAGACGTCTTCCTCGGGCTCCCAGACATCGGCGCGGCCGCCGGCAAAGCCGAACGTCTTGAAGCCCATCGATTCGAGCGCAACGTTGCCGGTGAGGATCATCAGGTCGGCCCAGGAGATCTTGTTGCCGTATTTCTGCTTGATTGGCCAGAGCAGCCGGCGGGCCTTGTCGAGGTTGACGTTATCCGGCCAGCTGTTGAGCGGTGCGAAACGCTGCTGGCCGGCTCCTGCGCCGCCGCGGCCGTCGCCGGTCCGATAGGTGCCGGCGCTATGCCATGCCATGCGGATGAAAAGCGGGCCATAGTGACCGAAGTCTGCCGGCCACCAGTCCTGGGAGTCGGTCATCAGCGCGACAAGGTCCTTCTTCAGGGCCTCCAGGTCGAGCTTCTTGAACTCCTCCGCATAGTTGAACGCCTTGCCCATGGGAGTGGACAGGGAGGAATTCTGGTGGAGAATCCTAAGATTCAACTGATTCGGCCACCAGTCCCGGTTCGACCTGCCGCCATGGGCCGTGTGTGTGTGCGCGACTGGACACTTGCCCGCGGTTTCGACTTTTGAATCCATGTCTTTCTCCCTTGTGATTAGCTGAATTAGCCCATCCAGAGGAAAACCGCCCTGAAGCAAAGCGCTTAGGGCGTTCGTCGTTCTGGGTGGTCTGGACGTCGACAAACTGCGCACCGCTTTGGCCCCTGGACCAGGGTAACAGTGGCTGCATCTCGTCTCTGCTTTGGCCACTATACCCAAGCGATGTGATTAATTTAAGTTGGATTTTCTGATTGCGGCGATAAGGTGCAATTATGACAAATTTGACTCTCAAGCAGCTTCGCTATTTCGAGGCGTTGGCACGGCAGGGCCATTTCGGACGCGCGGCTGATGTCTGTTCGATTTCCCAGCCCGCTTTGTCGATGCAGATCAAGGAACTGGAAGAATCGCTTGGTACCGAGCTCTTCGAAAGAGGCGCGCGACAGGTTCGGCTGACCAATTTCGGCGAAGCGTTCGCACTGCGTGTGCGCGACATTCTGCGCTCTGTCGATGAACTGGGAGACCTGGCACGCGCCTCGCAGGACCGTCTGGTCGGGAGGCTGCGGATCGGCATCATCCCGACGGTCGCGCCTTACCTGCTGCCTGCGATCATCGGTAACCTTGCCCGCATGCACGAAGGGCTCGAAATCCACGTGCGCGAGACGCTGACGTCGAAGCTGGTTCAGGAGCTGGCAGAAGGTCGGCTTGATACGGCAATCGTTGCGTTACCGGTATCGGAGCCTTCGTTGAACGAGGTGGCGTTGTTCTCGGAGAATTTCGTACTGGTCCGCCCGGGCGAGGATGAGGGCAAGCCGGTGCCCAATCGCGAAGCGCTCCGTGAAATGAGGCTGCTTCTACTGGAAGAGGGGCACTGTTTTCGCGATCAGGCTTTATCGTTCTGCAATATGCATTCAGCGCTACCGCGAGAGTTGCTGGATGGTAGCTCTCTGTCCACCCTGGTCCAGATGGTCAGCGCTGGAATTGGTGTCACTTTGATCCCGGAAATGGCCGTCGGAGTAGAGACGCGCTCGGCGTCAGTGTCTGTCTCTCGCTTCCAGAGTGCCGAGCCCTCACGAACAATTGGGATGATCTGGCGTAAGACAAACCCCTTGGCCAAACAGTTCCTGCAGATTTCTGAAGTCGTTCGCCAGTCGGCCGATGCCATGCGCGAGAAATTCAGCACCTTGGACGGGAGAGCCCGGACCTAACGGGAGGCGATCTCGGTCTCCTCGAGCCAGCGAATTGTCGCTTCGAAGCCGGGCTTTCGCAATCCCAATTTCCTTCCAGCCAACCTTGGCGGCGTTCTGCGGCGGTCTCGCACGTCGCGGGACGAAGCCAAGCCCGTAACTGCGGAGATTTTGATGATCGTGGCTCGAAAGCGCGCAGGCGAGACATGGCATTCACAACTCGAATTAGCTTGCTCGGCCGGTGTCAGGGCACGACCACTTTGAATTCAAACAATTGCGCTACGTCCAACATTCGGCCCGCCTCACGAACCTTTCAAATTGATGCTGTTCGCCTGCGGTGGCATTGCGTGGCCGAAAAGACGGTCAGCCAGAAGCTTTCAAGACCGCTTTCGGCAGGCTGGCAGCGCGAACAGGAAATCAGCATTTAACCCACTGTGATGGGTTGAATATTTCAAAATTATACGTTAATTGATCCATTGAAAGGGTCAGTTAATGCGATTTACGCTCCAAGCTCATTTTGATCGCACTTGGCATCACGCCGCTACGCTGGAAATCAACGATGACGCAGCCGGCTATCAGGGCGCATCGATAGTCGATTACGATCTCGACTACTTCGTGGCAGTGGCATCGGCGGAATTCGCGGCGGGGAAGACCGTTCGCGACCACCGCGCTTTGTCCGTCCGTTATCCGGTTGACCTCGAAAATCGATATAGTCGCAGCTGGCCGCCGTTCCTTTTGGACCTGATGCCACAAGGACATGCGAGGCGAAAGCTTGCCGAACACCTGCGGCTTGCGGAAGCCTCACGCGCATCTGATCTTCCTTTGCTTCTCCGATCGGCGACGGGCGGAATAGGCAATATCCGCATCAAGGAAGCCGCCGAAGCCGAAATAGAACGCCTGCGCGGGGTACAGCGCCAGGGCGTGACAGAAACGGAAATCCTTGAACGGACGGATCGTTTCATGGAAGTTGCCGATCGCTTCGGAATGCTCGCCTCCGGCTCCAGCGGCTTGCAAGGCGAATGGCCGAAGGTCTCGATGACCCAAGCGATTGACGGGCTCTACTATCCCGACAGCTTCGTATCCGATGATGAGGCCGTGCGCCATGTCATCGTCAAGCTGGTACGCAGCAATGAACCTGTGGACCGGCTAATTCTCAAAGGCGAAGCCCTCTATTCGCGGATCGCTCAAGAGATCGGTCTGAACGTCAGCGAACCGTCGACCTATGCCGAAGGCGTTCTGATTATTCCCCGTTTCGACCGGAAGAAAAAAGAAGGCGGCGGAACCGTCCGGCTGGGCCAGGAAAGCCTCGTGTCAGCGATCGGCGTTGCCGATTTCGGGCATGTCGGCACGCACGAGGCCTATATCGACGTTCTGCGCCAATACTCGGCTGATTCCTTCGCGGACATTGTCGAATACCTGAAGCGCGACATAGCCGACCTGGCTCTCGGCAATCCTGACAATCACGGACGGAATTCGGCTCTCAGCAAACATGAGGACGGCACGATCCGTCTATCTCCGCTATTCGATTTCGCGCCTATGCGGCTCGCCAAAGAGGGAATCGTTCGCTCCACCCGATGGGCTTTGATGCGCGACGGCGGCCGCGATCATCTTCCCGACTGGAAGCACATTTGCGTCGAACTGGTGCCTGATCCAGATGAGCAGAAAGTTCTCGCGGCGGCACTTTACACATTCGCTGAGCATTTGAGCCAAGTACCGGATTTTGCGAAAGACATGGGGGCGTCCTCGGAAGTTCTGGAGCGCGCGATGGGACGCTGCATTGAAATCACAGACAGTGTTCTGACGGCGTGTGCATGACGCGGGATGGGAGCTGACAATGGCCCGCTGGAAAAAGCCCACGAAGGAGCAAATCCTGGAGAACCGCCGAACACTGGCAGTGCGTGCGCGAAACGGCGACTTGCGTTTACCTCAAGCCGTGGCGGATATCCGAAAAGGCTTCGGCATGAGCCAGGAGGAATTTGCAAGCTCGTTGAGACTCACCAGGCGCCAGGTTGCCGAGATTGAAGCTGGCGTCGCAAATCCCACGCTTGAGACGTTGGTCAAGATTGGTCGGCTGTTCGGGTTCTCGGTTGGCTTCATCCCCAAGACTTCGCTGGACGACAGAGAGCGTTGAGGCCGATTTTCACTCGACAGCATGAAAGGGCGACAAATGTTGGTGGTCGCGGACCGATTGCACGGGTTCGGGTTCGGCGGTGCGCTGCGCGAAATCGGTCTCCCTCAGAAGGATGTCCCGCGCTTCTCACTTTTAACCTCGCCGTCGAGGGAGGGCAGCTTATATTCATTGCCGTTGCTCTCTTGGCGATGGCGTGCATGTCTTCGAATACTCACGCCTGCGGTTCTGGCTTGCCAATCTGATCGGAACGCTCTCGGCCTTCTGGTTCGTTCAGCGCATCGTCGGGTTCGGCTAATTTTGGAGCAGGCGGCGAACTCCATAAGGGTCAACGGTCAGAGACACCCCTTTAGTTTCCAAGATCGACCAAGTACAGGATGTTACTGCTAGCGTGCACGTCCGTTCAATTTCTTGAGTGGAAAAGAGGGGCAACGTTCAGGCTTATCTCCGTCACTAGTTTCCGGCGCAGAGCTGCTGCGTAGTCGTTTGTGTCCGTCGTCGTCATGACGAAGGCTCCGGGACCGCCAATGACGTTTTCTGAAAAATAGGATGCCAGCCGATAGCGAGGGTTCTCGTTCTCTGCTGGAATGGCGATTGCGTTGATCGTGTATCCCTTGGAAGCTGCCACCAGCCTGCTCCGCTGAACAGGAAGCCCATCGTTGTTCTCGCCGTTGGCAGATATATCGATGATTTTTTTGGCCGCCTGTCCTCTGAACTGGTCAAGGAGCAGGCATCCTACGTCGATGGCCGAGGAAACCGATGTCCCGCGTCGACCCCTACGGCTAAGGCCGGTATCGCCTTTCTCACTGATCACCACGGCAGCAGCTTCGGCATCTTCCAGTCCGCAAATGCTTGTCCACGGGAGCACGACACGCGAGTTCCCAGGACTCGACCATTCAAAATAGGCTATGCTAATGCAACCGAGATAATTGTTGGTAATGGCCGCAATTACGTCGGGCGAAGTGAGCGCTACCGCATGTCCGTTACGCTGTAGGTCGGCAACCTCGGGATCGATAGAGGACGAGAAGTCGACCGCGAACACGACCGCGACATCAACTTCGGCGGCATGTGCCTGCAGCCCCCAAAGCACGGAAGTGGCAGCGGTCCCCGCTAGGCGCAAGAATGAGTTTAGTCCCATTGCTGGGCCCTCCTGCTGGTCATTCCGTAACATGGTGGAAAGATCGTATGCTGCTTGCGAAAAACTCTTCGTATCAGAGGCGCGCAGATGCGGCCTCTTGGAGAAATTGATAGTGGGTGAGCGATCGGAGTATTTTGACCAGAAAGATCTCACAGACGGGCGGCTCTGCATAATCACGTTTTGCTAATATTCCAGAGCCGACCCGCGAAGCTGGCTTGAGCCGTGCTTCTACTTGATGGGCTTAGGCGGAGAGGATGCCGACCAGCCAATGGCAGGGAAAGTAAAGCCGATTGGCCTCGATTGGCCTCGACAAGCAGAAGCTATGGACGTTCTCGAAAGTCATTCGCGAAGCGACGAGCGAGGATTTCTTCGATCGCGGCCAGTCCGGTGGCTGAACTTGGAAATGTCTGTCAAGAACAACGGGCCCATTCAGGTCGGGAGCGGCCGAACAACAAGACCGTCGAGGCGGAAGCGGAATGCCGTCTCATTCCGCTCGGCGTAGCCCAGTCCCGGGTAGGTCCAGTGATAGCCGAGCATCTTGATTTGCTCGCTCGCCGCGCGGTCCAGAAGCAGTGGCGGCTACCCGTGGTGCAAGCCGGACGAGGCCGTGAAAAACATGCCTGGCGTAGAGGGGCTTGCACCCATCGAGCGCTACTTGAGAGAGGTTCGGTCGGTCCCATCGGAGTGCTAAAACTCGAACACGGCGTTCCAAAGAGGGGCCATCCCTTTCACAATGGTCCTGTAACAGCGCTGACTATGCAGATGTAAACCAATCGGAATTAACTGGCCGATCTCCCGACGAGATGGTTCACCAGGCGCGCTGCTTCCTCAGCAATCCCCGGTATCGTTCCGGACTTCCGTGTCGATGCAAAGTCGAGGCCTGAAAAATACAAACCGGTCACGAAACCGATTCCGTTCTGGTGAATAGGCTGGCCGTCGTCGTCGATGGCATCCGCGATTTTGATCCACCGGAAATCGCCTCTGAAGCCTGTGCACCAGATCACCGAGCTTATGCCGCTCGTCGCCAACTCGATTGAGCGGATCGGTGGACTGGGCAGGCGTGGGGCGACCACCTCGGCTGGGTCGTCCTCGGCTGGCGGCGCGTTCAGCCCGACGCGCCGGATGTAATCGTCGATGAAGCGCTTGACGTCGGCTGAACTTTCGTCGGCAAAGCGCATGTGATCGTCCAGGTCGTCTCCAAACACCAGCCTGCCGTTCTCTAGTCCCACGAAGCGTCCGAGTAGCACGACGCCCTGGGCGCTCAACGATTGCAGGCTGATGGTATGGGTGGCACCAAGCAGGGCTCGCGGAGGCAGCTTCCCGGAAGGAAGGACGAATTCGCTGCGCGGCACGTCGAGAAAGCCGGACAGGGTCATCCAATTGAAGATGTCGCCGCCGCGGTAATGGCGGACCAGGCGGCCTGCTCGGCTCGTCGCCAGGAAGACCGAGCGCCCAGCGAGCGCCAGGTCCTCGGCGATCTGGCCGCCCGATTGACCGTTGCCGATCACCAAAACCGCACCTTGCTCTAGTTCGGCGGCATTGCGATAGGCCGAGGAATCGAGTTGGCGGAGCGTTGTCGGCAGTTCCACCGACGCATGCGGTCGCTTTGGACAGTTCAGGCTACCGCTGGCTATCACGACGTTGCGGGTCCGAAGTACACCGCCCGGCGTCGCCACGAGAAAGAGGCCGTCATCTCTGGACAACACCTCTACCGGAGCCTCGGTTGTCACCGGCAACCGATGCCGTTCGACATAGCTCTCGAGGTAGGAGACGAATTGATGCTGCGTGCTGGCGCCCCATGGATCAGACAGGTCAGGGGAATCACCGGGCAGCAACGAGCGGATGTTCGGCGAGTTCAGACGGAAGGAGTCCCACCGTTGGGTCCGCCAAGTTTCTCCGATGCAGCCGCGTTCAAGCACCAGATGGCCGTAGCCGTGCCGCTTGAGGAAATAGCTGACCCCAAGTCCAGCCGAGCCTGCGCCGATGACAATGGCATCAAGAATCCCTGTCATTACGTTTCCCTCCTCCCAAAGACCGGGGCGTAAAGACGAACCAACCAGGCCCTGGTTGGCCGCAAGTCCTCAGTTCGGTAGCGTCCGAGCGGGCATCGAGATCGCCACGCCATCCATCCTTGCGGCTTTGCCATGGCTGTTCCACGAAAGACCGAAGATTGCCTTCAATTGATGTTCGGTTGCACCTGCTTCGGCAAACCAAGCACATCCGAGGTGTGGTGCGGTTTTGGGTATTCACGACATAAACCACTCCGGGAGACCACCCCACGGCAATGAGCATGCTGCGCAACAGGTTTGCCTCCGGCTTTACTCTGGCAACCCTGCCAGGCGATAACCCTCGATGAAGTGGCGCCGCATGTTTTCATCGCGGAACGGTTGCGAAGCGGCCCAATGCCGAATTGTGAAATGCGGATTGCTGATCATAAACAACTCTGCCTCCCGGCGCGCCTCCTCGACGCGCCCGAGTTGCGCCAGGCTCGCTGCGAGAATGCGGCGCGATGTCGTGCGGTAGGTGTCGGGCCGGAGCAATGTCTGGACAGCGGATTTGTAATCGTGAAGCGCATATTGCGCCTGCCCCAACATCCAATGGTACCAACCAGGTGGATGCGGATTGAGTCGAAGGGCCTTGCGTACGTGTTCGACGGCATCGGCTGGTCGGCCGTTCAACGTAATCAAATCCGAGCGCATCGCCCATGCGTCGGCATAATTTGGATCCAGTTTTAGGGCCGCATCGAATTCGGCGTCCGATTCCGCCCAGCGGCGTTCATGTCCCAGGATGGTGCCCAATACCCACCGGTTCCCCGCGTCGTTGGGGTCGAGCGCGACAGCCCGTTGCGCTTCTGCCTCTGCCCGTGCCCGACTGGGCTCCATCGCCTCGTCCCAAAACTCCCAGCCACACCACAGATTGAGCGCCAGCCAGCGATGGGCCTCGGCATACTCCGGATCGAGCCCGATTGCCTGCTCCAGCAAGAAAATCGCCTCCCGCGCGATCTGTGCCGTTTGAAGACCAAGACTCCGCGCGCGTACACAGAGTTCATAGGCTTCCAAGTTCGCTGGTTTGTTGCGCGCTGGTTGAGCTGTCAATCGGCCAACCAAGGCCTCGACAATCCTGCTTGTCACCTCATCCTGGACAGCGAAAATATCCTCCAAGCCCCGATCAAACCGTTCGGCCCAAAGGTGGTCACCTCCGATAGCATCGATTAACTGAACATTGATCCGTACGCGTCCAGCGGCCCGCCGCGCGCTGCCCTCTAGGAGATAGCGCACGCCGAGGTCGTGAGCAATTCGGCGCGCGTCCACCGATCTACCCTTGTAGGCAAAGGTCGAGTTGCGGGCGATGACGAACAATCCACTGGTCCTCGACAGGTCCGTGATCAGGTCTTCGGTGAGCCCGTCGACAAATATCTCTTGCTCCGGATCGTTGCTGAGGTTTGTGAACGGAAGAATCGCGATCGAAGGCTTCAGAGGCAACGGCAGCGGCGCCTTCTCGACATGCCCGCAATAGTCCTGCGTTGTCGATGATGGCGACCATACCCGATAGACGAGCACCGGTTCGGCGATGTTCTTCATCGTTTGCGGGCCAAGTTCGTCAAAGCCGAAGTCAAGCTTTCGCTTGACCTGCTCGTAGACGCTGCCGGAGACGCAGATGTCTTCTGGCGCTGCAAAAGATTGTAGCCGGGCAGCCACGTTAACGCCGTTACCATAGAGATCGCCTCCATCGACGATCACATCGCCCAAATTGATCCCGACGCGCAAAACGATCTTTTGATCCGCCGGCAGGCCGATATTGGCCTCTGCCATCCGGTTCTGCAGCGCGACCGCGCAGGTGACCGCGTTAACGGCGCTTGCGAACTCGACCAGCACGCCGTCACCCATCACTTTGACAATGCGCCCGTGGTGCTGCGCTACCAAGGGCACCAGAATGGCTCTTCGCCGCTCCTTCAGTACTGCGAGTGTGTTCGCCTCGTTCAGTTCGATGAGGCGGCTATAGCCAACCACATCGGCGGCCAATATAGCGGCAAGGCGGCGTTGGGCGCGTTCTTCGGCCATTTTGCATGACTCCTTTCACAGAACGCTGTGCACTTGATTGTATAATGCCCCTTTCAAATGTCTATCGTAGGCAATGAACCGAGATCGCGTCCCGGCGCTTCTCTTGCTGTCGATGGGCTCCTTTCTCGACGCTGATGCAGCGCGTACCGCAAGAAGGCATCTCGGCAAACGGGCTTGGGTCGGCGTTGTCGACTCTGATCAGGCAGCGCTCGTTGGTCCTACACATGGCGTGAAGGTCATGGCAAGCTTGCGGGCCACGACGACCTTCGCCTTCTTGAGGCCGGCGCCCTTCGCGATAGCAACAATTTCGCGAACCACTCTGCGGGGCCCCAAAGCCAGGTTGGGGATGTCGAGGCCGGATCGACCGAACTGACGCCGTCCACCGAAAAAGATGATCGACCTATTGTGGGGGACTGCCGCGAGCGGCCCTCGAGGCTGCCGCCAATTGTCTTCAAATTCGTGGTGTCGTTGATCGCGGCAGCGTTGTCACGAGTTAGGCGAAATTGGCGACCATTATCGGCTATCGATTATCCGTTCGGTTCGACCGGGCAGATCGGAAAAATCACCGATAGGCGGCGGGGACTGTAACGCTGCGGTGGCGATTTTCTTTGGCGGTTCAGGTGATGGCCTCCAACCCAGCAAAGGAGAGCTCCAGTGAAGACATCATGGATCGCTGCCGTGGCCATGTCCTTGACCGCGCTGACCCACCCGGCCTTGGCCGACGAAGCCGGGTTTTTGAAGTCGCTTCGTGGTACGTGGTCAGGCAAGGGCACGATCATAACGAGGATCGGGTCCTCCCCGTTTAATGTACTTTGTGATTTTAATACCAAGGCCGCCGGTGTGTCTCTCGCAATGACGGGTTCGTGCCGTGGCCTGGTGGTTGTGCGCCGAACAGTCTCCGCAGACATTAAAGCCAACGGCGTAAGATATAGCGGAACTTATCTCGGGCCATCGGGAGTCCCGTCTACGTTGTCGGGGACACGCACAGGCAATTCAATAGACCTTGCGGTACGCTGGGGCCGTGAAACGAACGGGGACCGCGTGGCCCGGATGACGATCGAAAAGGTCGGTGGCAATCGCCTCAGATTGCGAACCATCGACAAGGATCTCAAAACGGGAACGGCCGTGGTGACGAGCGACATTCGCTTGACCCGGTACCGGTAGGCGAAGAACGAAAACGCCGGCTGCGCCGATGCCGGTCACCGGCATAGAATTTTGACTATCGAGGAAGTCGTTCACTGCCGTATAGCGCGGCGGCAACGACTACCGTCGGACATTCGGCTTTGCCTTGTCATAGATATCGCCGAAAGAAATCGAGCACCGCGTCGCGCATTTTCTGCGTTTCACGGTGTCCGATGCCGTGTTCCTTGAGGAGGGTCAGCACCTTGCTTGCCCCGGCGGCTTCATAGGCGGTGGTGGTTGCGGTGAAGGCGCGTTGGATGGCTGCCGCCGGCGTCAGTGGATCGTCAAGGCCGGTGCAGATGAGTTGGGGACGGGGGGCGATGAGGCCGGCGATTTCGCCGGTCGAGGTTTCCGACAGCAGCCCGGGAACGGTCAGATAGTGACCGTGCAGGTCGTGGGCGCCGGTCTCAATGAGCGCGTCGAAATCGGCATAGCTGCAAAGATGCGCGACGGCCTTGAGGCGCGGATCGATGGCGGCGAGGAAATAGGAGAGGGTGGCGCCCATGGAAATGCCGGTCATGCCGATGCGGCGGGCATCGACGTCGCCGCGGGATGCTAGCCAGGCCAGTGCGGCGGCCTGCTCGCCGAGCATCTGACCAAACAACGTTTGTCCATGCCAAAGGGCCGCCTTTGCGGCGGCATTTTCGCTCACTCCCGCCCGCTCGCCGAAGGTCGGCATATCGATGCAAAGAGTGACATAGCCTTCCTTGGCCAGAACAGGTCCAGGCGCATTCAGGAGCACCGGCCGCCCTTCGAGAAGCTCGCTCGCACCGATGTCATATTGGTGGCCATGCGCATGGGCGTAGAGGATGGCCGGCCCCGGCCCGCGGCTTGCCACTGGTCTCGTCAGGAAACCGCGGATTTCCGGTCCATCGGATAGGCGGAAACGCAGGTGCTCGACGATGTGGTCCCCGCGGTCCTCGGCAACGGATTCGACCAGAACCAGCGACGCAGTCGCCACGTGCAGAAGATCTCTCAGCCGCTCCACGGAAATTGCCATTGGGGACCCGTTCTATCGAACCAGCCAGCCGCCATCGACGGGCAGAACGGTTCCCGTCACATAGCTCGAGGCCGGTGCGGCGAAAAACAGGACCGCTGTGGCGAGATCGTCCGGTGTGCCCCAGCGCCCCATCGGGATGCGTGCGGAAATTTGCTGATTGCGGTCGGGGTCGCTTCGCAACGCCTCGGTATTGTCGGTTGCCATGTAGCCCGGGGCGATGGCGTTGACCGTGATGCCATGCGGCGCAAGCTCATTGGCCATCGCCTTCGTCAGCCCGGCAATGCCGTGCTTGGACGCCGAATAGGCGGGCACGCGGATGCCGCCCTGGAAGGTAAGCATCGAGGCGATGTTGACGATCCGCCCAGCCCGTTTCGTCTCGACCATCTGGCGGGCAACGGCCTGAGACAGGAGGAAGGCCGCCTTCAGGTTGACATCGATGACATCGTCCCAATCGTTCTCGGAGTATTCGAGCAGGTCGGCGCGGCGGATGATGCCCGCATTGTTGACAAGAATGTCGATGCCGCCAAAGGCTGCTGCGGCTTCAGCGACAACCGCGTTCGCATCGAATGCCTTGGAGAGATCGACCACGATCGCGTGAAAGCGGCGGCCAGTCTGCCCGACGCGTTCGGCGGTGTCCGGCATGGGAGAAGAGCCGAGCGCGACGATGTCGGCTCCGGCTCGCGCGAGCGCCAATGCCATTCCTTGGCCAAGGCCCGTCCTTGCTCCGGTGACCAGGGCAACTTTTCCAGAAAGGTCAAACAGCATGGTCAAGACGCAGGCCCCTTTCGTTAAACAGATGGAGCGGTGCGGCCGCGAGCGACAGGCGAAGCTCAGTCCCGGGGGTCAGATTGTGCTGGCCAGGTGCGACCACCAGGATCTTCTGGCCGGAGACATCAGCGTGGATGACGGTTTCGGAGCCGAGCGCTTCGACAAGCTTGATACTGGCCGGAATGCCGGCCGCGTCGCTTCCGACTGTAATATGCTGGGGGCGGACTCCAACCGTGATCCGCGCGCCCTTGCCAATATTGGCACCGTTGACCGCAATCTCGATCCGCTGTCCGCCGGGCAAAGCAGCGATCGCCTTGCCGGATTGCACGGCTTCAACCGTTCCCTCGAGGAAGTTCATGTGCGGCGAGCCGATGAAGCCGGCGACGAAGCGGTTTGCCGGCGAATTATAGAGCTCCAGCGGCGTGCCGATCTGCTCGATCCGGCCGGCGCGCAGCACGACGATCCGGTCTGCCAGCGTCATCGCCTCGACCTGGTCATGGGTGACATAGATCATCGTTGCCGAAAGCCGGGCATGAAGGGCCGCAAGCTCGGCGCGCGTCGAGCCGCGCAGCTCTGCGTCGAGGTTGGAGAGCGGCTCGTCGAGCAGGAAGGCGACCGGCCGGCGCACGATGGCGCGGCCGATAGCGACACGCTGGCGCTGGCCGCCCGAAAGCTGGCCCGGCCGCCGGTCGAGATAGGGCTCGATCTCCAGCATGCGAGCTGCCTCGGTGATGCGCTCGGTGATCTCGGCCTTCGGCATTTTGGTGTTTTCGAGGCCGAAAGCGAGGTTCTGGCGCACGCTCATATGCGGGTAGAGCGCGTAGGACTGAAACACCATGGCAAGGCCGCGGTCGGCCGCTGGGGTGTCGTTGACCACCTTGCCGTCGATCGCAAGTTCGCCGCCCGTCGGCTTCTCTAGGCCGGCGATGATGCGAAGCAGTGTCGACTTGCCGCAACCGGAAGGGCCGACGAAGACGACGAGTTCGCCATTGGCAATCTCCAGGTTGATGCCGTGAATGACGTCCACCGCCCCGAAGGATTTTGTCACATTGGTAAGCTTGATATGACCCATGACGGCCTCCTCTATTTCAATCCGGTGCCGGCGATGCCGGTGGTGATGAAGCGCTGCAGGAAGATGAAGACGAGGACGACGGGGATCATCGTCACGACCGTCATCGCAAGAATGAAATGCCACTGCACGTTCAGCTCGCCGGAATAGATGCTCAGGCCCACTTGCAGAGTGTAGAGCTCCTTGCGCGAGAGCACGATCAGCGGCCAGAGGAAGTCGTTCCAGCGCCAGACGACGGAGAAGATTGCCAGCACCGCAAGTGCGGGTGCGGTAAGCGGCAGGATGATGCGCCAATAGATCTGCCATTCCGACGCCTTGTCCATGCGGGCCGCGTCGATCAACTCGTCTGGAATGGTCAGCATGTACTGGCGCAGGATGAACACGCCGGTCGGCGTCGCGACCGTCGGCAATATGACGCCCCAGAGATTGTTGAACAGCCCAAGCGCCGAGATAATCGAGTAGAGCGGCACCATGATCACCGATAGCGGCACCATCAGCGTCGCAAGGATCAGCAGCATGGCGAATGTCCGGCCTCGGAATTCGTACTTGCTGAGCGCGAAGGCGGCCATTGAATTGACGACGAGCGTGATCAGCGTCGCCGTCACCGTCACGAAGACGGAGTTCCAGAGATAGCGGACGAAATCGAACTGGGTGAAGGGTTCGGTGTAGTTTCCGGTGGCGAAGGACATCTGCCGCACGGGCGTGCGCTCGGCGATATTGACCTTGATGATCTCGCCCGGTTTTTGCGGATCGACCATCTGACTGATGATGCCGATGCGCCGGACTTCGGCGAGGGTCGCCTTGCTTCCGTCGGGCAAAGTGACGTCGTAGAGGTCGAGCGGCTTGTCGTAGCCCTCGACCGTCGCCTTCTGGGTGACGTAGGGCAGGATGCTCGGCGGAAATTCCGCCAGTGCCGCTGGCGACTTGAACGACGAACCGACGAGCCAGACGGCCGGGCCGAACATGATGAACAGGCCGCCGACGAGCCAGACCCAGGTGACGATGTCCGTCCAGTGCCAGCCCTTGCCGCCCTTGCGACGGAGGAGGAATTCCGCGACCCGGCTCATTTGCGGGCTCCCTTCTTTTCGCTGGACCGGCTGAGGCCAAGCTGCAGCAGCGTCAGGACGACGAGTACAACGCCCATGAGGATCGAGGCGGCCGCGGCAAGCCCCGGGTTGCGCAACTGGGCGGCAAAGCCGGTCTCATAGATGTATTGGGTGAGGTAGAGCGTGCTGGTGCCCGGTCCGCCGCCCGTCAGCACGTAGACTTCGTCGAAGATCTGCACCGCCTTGATCAGGACGAGGACGACGACGACGAGCAGGTTGGGTGCAAGCAGCGGCATGGTGATGCGCCAAAAAGCGCGCGCCGGCCGCGTTCCGTCCATTTCGGCGGCTTCATAGAGGTCTTTCGGGATCGCCTGCAGGCCGGCGAGCAGGATCAGCGTGTAGAAGCCCATATGCGCCCAGATCGACACGCCAACGGTGGCGGCAAAGGCCCAGTTGCGGTCGTTCAGCCATGTGTAGGGTTCAAAGCCGAAGCCATAGAGGCTGAAGTTCAGAAGGCCCTGGCGCTGCAGGATCCACTTCCAGATGAGGCCGACGACAACCGGCGAGAGCAGCACGGGGAAGAAGAACACCGCGCGCCAGAAACTGCGGGCCGCCAGCTCGCGGTTGAGGATTAAGGCCGTGACGAGCGAGACGACAATCATCAGGGTGACCTGGATGATGACGAACCAGCCGGTATTGGCAACGGCTGTCCAGAACGTGTCTTCGGCGCAGGTATTCGGGTCGAGATAGTTGCGGCAGTCGAAGAGCCGGGCGTATTGCTCCGAGCCGACGAAGGTGCGGTCCGACAGGAACAGTGCCGTGCTGCCGGTCATGGAGTAGGCGAAATTGATGAAGAACGGCAAAAGGATAAAAATGCCGAATATCAGCATATTGGGCATGAGGAAAAAAGCCGCCATGCCGCTGATCCCGGCGACCCTTTGAAGCCACCGCAGCGGCGCGTCAATCAGCCCCATTGCGAGGCGCACTGGAACCAGGGCGACCTCGCCAATGCCTAAGCCGGTTTTTCCAGGAACATCTGCCTTCATAGCCCACCTCCCTGCGGCAGACGGAAAACTCTCGTTCCCGCTGCTCTCGCAGTTTTTGCAAATTGCCTCTCAAGACTTGCAGTTTGCAAGCGCTCGCGGCGGCTTCAGGTTCGTCCCGTCGCCGCCGCCCGCCTGTCTGGTTAGCGGCCAGAATCCTTGACCTTGGCCGCGATGTCCGTGTCGATACGGGCAAAGGCTTCGTCGAGCTTCATTTCGCCTGCCGCTGCCTGCCCCACGCGGGAGACCAGCGCTGCATAGACCGTATCGGACCAAAACCAGCCAGGCATCTTCTTGGCGATATCGGACGAGGTCGTCGTCGCCTTCACGAAGATATCAAGGGCTGCCTTGGCCTGGGCATCGTCCGTCTTGAAGTCCAGCCCTTTCTCGATCACGCCCTTGTGGGCGGGCAGGAACAAGGACCGCTCGGCAAACTCTTTCGCAATGTCTTCGCGCGCGAGATAGTCCATGACCTTCGCGACGTCCTTGGGGTTCTTCGTGTACTTGATCGCCACAAGACCAGCGCCGCCGGGCATGCCGGTGCACGCCGCCGGGCCGCAGGGGGAGCCGGTGGCGACCCAGTCGAAGTTCGTGCCGATCTTGGTCGACAACTGCGGCACCTGCCACGAGCCGGAGTAGTAAAACGGAACCTGACCGTTGACGAAGTCTTCGATGCCGGCGCGGTAGGTCGAACCACCGGCAGACACCCAGACGTCCTTGCTCATCGTGCCGTCTTCAACCCAACCGACGAACTTGGTGAGGAACGTCTTGGCGCCCTCGTCGAGCGGTGCCGGTTTACCGTCCGCGCCCATGAAGTTTGCGCCATAGGAGATGCTCGGGCCGGCGATACGATGGCCGGAGCGGTCGATCACCATCGGGAACGGCACCTGCTGGCTTGCCGCTACTTCCTTAGAAGCCTTGGCCCAATCGTCCCAGGTTGCGTTCGGTCCGGGAATGGCGATGCCAGCCTGGTCAAACAGCGTCTTGTTGGCGAAACCACCGGTGAGGGTGATCTGCGTCATGAAACCCGAGATCTGGTTCGAGCCGTCAGGGCGCATCCAATCGGCCTGTTCGCCGAAATTTGTGTCCCAATAGGCGGCATCGGCGACCAGCGGGCGAAGATCGAGCCAGTGGTTGCTCAGCGCCTTCAGGCCTGTGACGCGTGCGATATCCGGGCCTTCGCCGGCTTCGAGCTGCACCGGCAGTTGGTCGCGCACGACGGCATAAGCAACGTTGTCGAGAATGACGTTGATGCCGGGATTTTCCTTCATGAAGCGGTCGAGCAGGTCCTTCATGACCTCGCCCTCGACGCCGTCGGAATACCACATCACGCGGACATCGCCGGCGAGTGCTGCCGTCGATGTCAAAAGCCCGACGGCAAGTGCCGCAAGCAATGTTCTGGTCTTTCGCATAATCTTCCTCCTCTTGTATGCGAGCCCTCCAGCCCGCAGGTAAACGTCGCGCCGGCTTTCTCCTAGCCGGCGCTTCGTCGTTAGTTGGCGGCCAGCATGGTGACCTCGCCGGCAACCGTGAAGTCCTTCGGTGAAACAGTGCGGCCCTCGGCCTCAGTCGATCCGTCCGGGCGAAACGTCACCGTGCCGTAGTCCGGATCTACGACGACGAGCGAGCCGTCTTCCTTTTCCTCGACCGCAAGCGCCCCGAAACGGGCTTCAACCGCTGCAACGTCCAGGGCCTCGCAGACCCGCACGATCCAGCGTGTCTTACGGCCATATTGGCGCAGTTCCGCATTGGCGGACGGGCCGTCCTTGACCATGACAAAATCGGTGCTGCCACGCAGCATCATCCCGCCATGTCCGCTGCGTGCCAGCGCAAGATTGCCCACGACGCTCACTTCGTCGAATTCGGCAACCGGGAACCAGGCATGGGTGAAATCCGGCTGTTCGTCAAAGGTGGAAAAATCGAGTACGGCCAGCCCGCGATACTGGTGGGCGCGAGGGAGGGTGCCGCAGCCGCCCCAGAAGGAGGGCCGGCCGTACCCGAACTGAATAGTCTCGCCAGGATGATTGATCCAGACGGTGGCTTCCGGTCGCTCGCCGAGCCGCAGATGCAGCACCGTCTCCTGGTAGCCCCATTCATTCCAGCGGTAATGAGCGGCGGAACCCATGGCGAAGTCGCGGCTCTTGTAGTGATAGAGTGCTGCAAACCTGTTCTCGCCCTGAGAAAACCGCCATTCCTGATGCTCGTCCGCCTGATGGCAGGCAACGGAGACAAGGCTTTCCGGCACGGTGAGGCCATGATCGCGCAGGCAGACGGCAAGCTGCGGCAGGGCGTGAGCGCGGCGGCCGTACCAGCCGGCGCCCCAAAGAAGGCGGGCAACACCTGAAAGCTCGAGTGAGCGGCCGGCGCAGAGCGTGTGTTCATAGGAACGGCCTTGCGCTGCAGTCACCATGCCGTGGTGTGCCGAGCGTGCGATCACTTCGCAGAGCCGGACGATACCCTTCTTTGCCCGGTCGGCGATATCGACATCGGGAGACAGGGCAGCGAGCGCGGTCAGCCCCTTGAGGTCAATCGGGAAATAGGGCGCGGAATTGAATTCCGCCATTTCCCAGGCCTCGAAATGATCGAGCCAGGCCCGCACCCGGGCGGCGCCGATGGCGCTTTGCTGGGCGCCCGTTCGGCCGGAGCGGACAAATGTCATGTCGGCCAGAAGATGCCCCGCGAGATAGGCTGAGGTATGAAACAGCAGTGCGTGGTTCTCGGAAAAATACCACTGTACGTCGTTACCGGGCTCGTCCATCCAGTAGCGAAAGCCAAGGATCGCCTGGTCGATGCGGTTGCGCGTCGGTTCGCCGATGTCGTTTCCCCAGACGGTGCGCGACCAGATGAGGGGGACAAGCGAGAAATCGGCGCAATCGTGGCAGTCTTCGATCGAAGGCAGGATTTCCTCGATCATCGCATCCGTATCGCGGCCGCCGCGACCGCTTGCCAGCCGTGCGAATGCGCGCACCGTATCGCGTTCGGAAAATTCGGAGATTTCGTCGAGCGTCTCGGCGATCCGGTCGACGAGCGCCACGGGCGCGGTTCCCTGGCGGTCGGCGTGGCAGATCTCTATGCCCAGCGACCGCGAGGCGACGAAGTCGCCTGCCTTCAGCGTGATGCGGAAATGGCGGAAATCGGCTGGGGCGTTTTCAGACGGGCCGATCACCAAACGCGTGTCGCCCGCCTTGAGGACGAAGTCGTAGTCGAAGCGCTCGGTCGACATGAAGTCGCCCTCGACCGCCACATTGACCTCGACATCGACCGGCAGGGGTTCTGCGAGAAGAAGTGTAATGTCGCCGTCGAAATAGGCCGTCCTGTCGAAATGCATGCCTTCGAGCGCCGCCTCGATCGTTTCGGCGACCTTGCCTTCGATCGGCACCGGCACGGCGACGCTTGCCACCGGGCCGTCCAGGTAATCGAGCTGGAAGAAATAGCGCGCATCACGCTCGGCAAGATCATCGAAGAAGATGGTGATCTCGTTCAGCCCGGCTTGCAGCTGCAGGTCGAATTCGGCCTTTGCCTCCAGGTTGCGACTGTAGGGCGACATCCAGCCGATCTCGGTGCCATCGTGCAGGAGAACCGCACCGCCGCAGGTGCCGAGGCGAACCTTTGCCATGCCGGCCGTTTCGGCGGTGATGAATGTACGCGCCCAGGTGGCGAGCCGCGTCGGGCGAAACCAGAAGCCGGACAGATCGAGCCGCGGCGAGCCGAAAGGCAGCCACCAGCGGGTGGCGTCGAAGGCACCGCGCATGTCCGGCCGTTTGCCGCGGTAGCGCTCGGCGAAGATCGTCCGGCATGGATATTCGTGCGGGATGAAGTTCTTGTGCTTGGTCAGGAAGAAGAACGGGTCCATCTCGCCCTTCATCGGGGCGTCGGGAACGTCAAAACGCTCCTGTGCAATCGCTCCGAGCTGCCAGTAGCGGATGGCTTCGCCCGGCTTCAGGGCGCGGTTCATAAGAGATCTCATATCGTTCATTTCAGCTCTGCCAGGGCCACCGGGGCCACGTCGTTATATTCCTGGTTTTCTCCTGTCATGCCCCAGACGAAGGCATAGGGGCCGGTGCCGGCGCCCATATGGATAGACCAGGCGGGTGACAAGACGGCGTCGCCATCGGCGACGATAAGATGGCGGGTCTCTTCCGGGCGGCCCATCAGGTGAACGATGCGATCTTCCGCCGCCATGTCGAAATAGCAATAGGCCTCCATGCGTCGCTCGTGCAGATGCGGTGGCATGGTGTTCCAGACGCTGCCTTCAGCCAGGTCGGTGATGCCCATCAGGAGAAGGCAGGACGGCGTCACCTCCGGGTGAATGTACATGGCGAGGCGTCGCTTGTTCGATCGGCGGCCGTCACCCAGATCGATGGCCTTTGATTCCGCCTTTTTGATCAGCCGGTGGGAAATGTCGGCGCCGGCCGGCACCGAGTTCATGTAGAACCGGGCAGGCGTCTTTCCCGAAAGGCTCGCCATCGTAATCTCGCGCGCGCCGCGGCCGACGTAGAGCACGTCACGGTTATCGAGCGTGAACGATCGACCATCGACCGTCACCGTTCCGGTGCCGCCGAGATTGGCAATGCCCATTTCACGCGCAGACAAAAGATACGACGTGCCGATCTCGGCGCCGGAACCGAAGGTCACGCTCTTGGAAACCGGCATCGCGCCGCCGAGAAGCAGGCGGTCGACATGGGTATAGGTAAAATTGGCGGCGTCGGGCACGAACAGGTCGGTCATCAGGAAGGCGCTGCGGAGCTTTTCCGTGTCGTAGCCCTTGATGTCTTCCGGCGCCGCTCCATACAATATCTTCATCGTCATGCTGCTTGTCCTTCTGTCCCGACGTGCTCCAGAGCCTCGGACAGGCACAGGATGGCCAAAGCCTGGCCGTAGCCCGTCGGCTGAATAGGAATGTCCTTGTAGAACTGGAGGTCATGGCCCATGCGGGTGCCGTAGGAAACGTTGAGCACGGTACCGGTTTCGTCGATGTTGTCCATCACCACCTTGACGGCCTTCAGTCCCGCCGCACGCCAAGAAGCCGTGCCGAGCCCGAGGCGGTAGCCCTTGAGCAGGCCGTAGCCGATGCCGGCGGTAGCCGAAATCTCCTCATAGGAAGTGGGGTCGTCGAGCAATGTGCGCCAGGCGCCGGAGGGAGCCTGAAGCGCAAGCAGTGCATCGACCTGCGCCACGAGAACACCTTGCAGGAAGTCCTTTACCGGCTTTGCAATGTCAGCGAGGTCGAAGAGATCGAGCAGACCTGCGGTGATCCAGGCATTGCCGCGCGCCCAGCGGGCTCTGGCGAAATTGTGCCTGCCGTCAAAGCTCCAGCCGTGGAACCAAAGACCGGTATGCGTGTCGGCGAGGTAGCGGGTGTGCACGAGAAATTGTCGTGAGGCTTCGTCGACCAGCTCGCGCCGACCGCTCGCCTGACCGTAGGATGCAAGAAACAGGGCGACCATATAAAGGGTGTCGTCCCAGAGCTCGTTGTCGTTGACCTTGTCGGAGACGTGATGCTCGAAGCCGCCTTCCGTCGTGCGCCCCATGTCCGACACCACGCGGTTTGCCCAGTCGTCGAGGATCGGTTGCCAGCGGGGATCGCGCGTTTGCGCCCAGAGTACCGACAGGCCGAGCATTGGTGCGGTGGTGTTGACGTTGAGCTTTGGCAGGCCCGCCTCGATGCGCGCCTGGTACCAACCTTCGATGAGCTGGCGCAGATCGTCGCGGCCGGTGAAAAGCCAGAGCTTGATCAGACCATAGAGACCGACGCCCTGCGGCCATTCCCAGCTGTCGAAGCTGATGTAGTCGCCCTCGGTTCCGTCGAGATTTGGTTCATGGAAACGGCCGTCGTGCTTCAGGCCGGTCGTTCCGGCGACAAGGCGATCGAGACCATCGCGAATATCGCGGCCATTCAGGGCCATGGCATTCCTCCCAACTCGTCCGCTCTCTGGCGGTTTGCATGCTCAAAATATAGCCACGAGATTTTTTCTTGCGCAATCTGAAAATTTTTCTCATGATTGCGGCAGGGAGGAAGCGACATGACTCTAAAACCGTTACCGGGAAAACGCGGAAAAAAGAGCAAGCGTGTGCGCCTGGAAGACATTGCCGAGGCCTGCGGGGTTTCGCTGAGCACCGCCTCGCGCGCGCTTGCTGGTGAAAAAGGCGTTCGGCCGGAAATCCGGCAGCGGGTTCTCGAAGCAGCAAAGATCGCCAACTATGTGATCCCCACTGCTATCGCGGGGCAGAAGGTCATTCTGGCGGCATCGAGTGCCGCCATGATCGACTATGTGCGCAACCAGTTTACCCTCTATGTCCTTGAAGGGTTGAAGGAGCGGGCGCAGGCGCTCGGACTTGAAATCGTCACGCGCCCGATCGCCGACAGGGAGGAGGAACTTGCCGTTCTGAAGGAGGCGCTCGACGATCCTGAAGTTGCCGGCCTGCTCTTTCTCACCGTTGACGACGAGGGCATGCTTGCCGCTACGCGCGGCTTTAACAAGCCGGTCGTTCTGCTCAACAGCGACGATCCGTTCATGCGGCTTTCGAGTGTTACGCCCTGCAATCGATCGAGCGCGCGGCTCGCTGCCGATCATCTGATCAATCTCGGCCACGAGCGTATCCTGTTCCTGATGCGGCCCGGCCGGCGCACGATCGAGCGGCGCTACGAGGGCTGGAAGGATGCGCTGCTGCATCGCGGGCTGCCTTTCGAAGAAAATTTGATGGTGCCAGTCGAAGACTGGTTGCCGGAGCTTGCCGCCCAGGCTGTTGCGGCCCGGATTGCCGCCCGCGGTCTTGATTTCACGGCCGTTCTTGCCGCTGGCGACAGCCTTGCCGTTGGCGCCATGATGGGCGTCCAGCAGTCGGGATTTTCCGTGCCCGGCGATGTTTCGGTGATGGGCATGGATGATCTCCCGCAGGCGGCCTTCCTCAACCCACCCTTAACCACCATGCACATCCCCATGCGCGAGATCGGCTCGGTAGCGCTCGATCTGTTGCGCGACAACCTCTCCAGCCTTCCCATGCCGCCACGCCGGGTGGAACTCGCCTGCCATCTCGTCGAGCGCTCATCGACCGGGCCGGTCCGGAAGGTACCGTCGTAGCGTGGGGCGGCGGCGTTCTTACTGGGCGCCGGCGAAGAACGCCATTCGCGTGAAGAGCGTGTAGCTCGATTCAGAAGCCATCATGGCAACGAAAACGAGTACCAGGAGTGGTGGCAGCAGGATGGCATAGACGAGCGCCAGACGCTCCCAGGCCATATGCATGAACACAGCGACGATCAGCCCCGCTTTCAGGATCATGAACAGGAGAATGAGAAACCAGCGCAGATAGCCCTGCAGGCCGGCATAGTCGACGAAATAGGAGCCGGCGCTGAGGATGAAGAGAAAGCCCCAGACGACGAGATAAAGCCGGATCGGATGCTGCTGGTGCTGCTCCGGCGCTCGCACTTGATCCTGTTTGTGGGCATGCGTAGCAACTTGCGCCATCAGATCACCTCACCACAGATAGAAGAAAGCGAAGATGAAAACCCAGACCAGATCGACGAAGTGCCAGTAGAGGCCCATGATCTCGACGATCTCGTAATTGCCCTTTCGGCTCGTGAAAAAGCCGCGCCTTTCCGTCTCGAAATCGCCGCGCCAGACCTTGCGCGCGATAATGAGAAGAAAGAGGACGCCAAACGTGACATGGGTGCCGTGAAAGCCCGTGATCATGAAGAAGGATGACCCGAATTGGGCAGCACCCCACGGGTTTTCCCAGGGGCGAACGCCTTCTGCGATCAGTTTCGACCATTCGAACGCCTGCATTCCGACGAAGGATGCGCCGAGCACCGCAGTCAGCAGCATCAGGGCGGCGGTCTTGCGGCGATCCCGGCTGTATCCGAAATTGACGGCCATTGCCATCGTGCCGCTGCTGGAGATCAGGATGAAGGTCATGATGGCGATGAGGATCAGCGGAATTTCCTGTCCGCCGATGGTCAGCGCGAAGACCTCGCTGGGGTTCGGCCAGGGGACTGTCGTCGACATGCGCGCGGTCATATAGGCGAGCAGGAAGCAGCCGAAGACGAAGGTGTCGCTCAGGAGGAAGATCCACATCATGGCCTTGCCCCAGGAGACGTTCTTGAACGCGCGCTGGTCGGACGACAGATCGGCTGCGACGCCGCGCAGGCCCGGGGGGCGCTCAAGCGCGTCGCCGGTATGCGTTTGTACGGATTGCGCCATCGTGACCACTCCCTAGGTGAGCAATTGCCGGCAAAGATCGGCGAAATCATTTGCCCAGCCGGCGAAGAGTGCAAAGAGGATCAGCCAGACGGCGAGCATGAAGTGCCAGTAGAGGGCACAGAGGTCCACGCTCAGGCGCAGGCTGTTGGTTATCGGGCCGCTCCAGGCCTTCGTCATCGTCCGGCCCAGCGCCACGAGCCCGCCGACAATGTGGAGACCATGCATTCCGGTGATCACGTAGAAGAAGCTGTTGGCGGGATTGTCGGCGAGCACATAGCCCGCCTCGGTCAGTTCCCGCCAGGCAAAGATTTGTCCGGTCAGAAAGAGGATCGCGGTCGCAAGGGCGGCCAGGAGCGCGGTCCGCATGGTGTCGCCGCGGCCGCGCTGCGCTTCAGTCTTTGCCCAGTGCATCGTCGCGCTGCTGACGATCAGGGTGGCGGTGTTCAGCCAGAGCAGGCGGGGAAGGGGCGTCGACCACCAGTCGGGCGTTCCGACGCGCATCAGATAAGCGCTGATGAAGAGGCTGAACAGAGCGCCGACGACGGCCAGAAACACGTAGAGGCCGATCTTCGCAGGCGGAATCTGCGACTGTTCACCGCCTCCTGGCTGCCCAACATGCCCCACTTCCAGCCATGGCCTGGATGTCAGCCGCTGCTGGGCCATCCACCAGATGATGATAGCCGCGATGCCGGCGAGAAAGACCAGCATGACGCTCATGATCCGGTCTCCCGCGTCGGCACACCGAGGCCGGGATGGTTCTGCGGAATGAAGTCCTCGGCCGCGCCCGGCACGCTGTAATCATAGGCCCAGCGGTAGACCACCGGCAGTTCCTTGCCCCAGTTGCCGTGGGCGGGCGGGGTCTGCGGCGTCTGCCATTCGAGGGTCGTCGCCCGCCAGGGATTGCCGCCCGCGTCTCTGCCCTTCCAGATGCTCCAGACGAGATTGAACAGGAAGAGGAGTTGGGCGGCGCCGACGGTGAGCGCCATGACGGAAATAAACGCATTCAGTGTGTGGGCCGAATCCGGCACGAAGGTCGCGTCACCCAGGTCATGGTAGCGCCTCGGGATGCCGAGCAGGCCGAGATAGTGCATGGGGAAGAAGATTGCATAGGCGCCGAGAAAGGTGACCCAGAAATGGATCTGACCCATCGCCTCGTTCAGCATGCGCCCGGTGACTTTCGGATACCAGTGATAGATCGCGCCGAAAATGACGAGGATCGGCGCCACACCCATGACCATATGGAAATGCGCGACGACGAACATCGTGTCGGACAGGGGAACGTCGACGACGACATTGCCGAGGAAGAGGCCGGTCAGCCCGCCATTGACGAAAGTGACGATGAAGGCGAGCGCAAACAGCATCGGCAGCGACAGGTGAATGTCTCCGCGCCACAGCGTCAGCACCCAGTTGTAGACCTTGATCGCCGTCGGGACGGCGATGATCAAGGTCGTGGTGGCAAAGAAGAAACCGAACTGCGGGTTCATGCCGCTGACATACATGTGGTGCGCCCAGACGATGAAGCTGAGAGCGGCGATGATCACGATCGCCCACACCATCATGCGGTAGCCGAAGATGTTCTTTCTCGCATGGGTGCTGATCAGGTCGGAGACGATACCGAAGGCCGGCAGCGCGACGATGTAAACCTCCGGATGGCCGAAGAACCAGAACAGGTGCTGGAAGAGGATCGGGCTGCCGCCGCCCTGTTTCAATTGCTCGCCCATTTCGACAATGGCTGGCATGAAGAAGCTGGTGCCAAGGAGCCTGTCGAACAGCATCATGACGGCGGCAACGAAGAGTGCCGGGAAGGCAAGCAGCGCCATGATGGTTGCTGTGAAGATGCCCCATATCGTCAGCGGCATACGCATCAAGGTCATGCCGCGGGCGCGGCCCTGCAGCACGGTGACGACATAGTTCAGCCCGCCCATGGTAAAGCCGATGATGAACAGGATGAGCGAGGACAACATCAGGAGGATGCCCCAGTCCTTGCCGCCCGGCGTGCCGGAAAGGATGGACTGCGGCGGATAGAGCGTCCAGCCGGCGCCGGTCGGCCCGCCGGGCACGAAGAAACCGGCTACGAGAACGAGCACCGCGAGAAGGTAGATCCAGTAGCTCAGCATGTTGGCATAGGGAAAGACCATATCCCGGGCGCCGACCATCAGGGGGATAAGATAGTTGCCGAAGCCGCCGAGAAACAACGCGGTCAGAAGATAGATCACCATGATCATGCCGTGCATGGTGATGAACTGGTAATAGTGGTCGGCGTCGATGAAATCGAAATAGCCGGGAAAGCCGAGTTGCAGGCGCATCAGCCAGGAGAGCACCAGCGCCACCATGCCGATGGCGATTGCCGTCGTCGAGTACTGGATGGCGATGATCTTGGCATCCTGGCTGAAGACATATTTCGTCCACCAGCTTTTCGGATGATAGAGCTCGACATCCTCCACTTCCGCCAGTGGGATGGTTTCGCCTGCGCCGGACCTGATATCGACCATTCTTTCCCTCCCGGTTCGTCTTTTTGAACGCCCTCTATTTCGAGGAGGACGTGCTGGATGCGATCTTCGTCTGGTCTTCGCTCGCCGCGAGGAGTTGTGTGAAGGTCTGCTGTTGCTCCAGCCATGCCTGGTAATCGGCCTCCTCATCGACCACGACCGTGCCGCGCATTTGCGGATGGCCGGTGCCGCAGAGTTCGGCACAGAGGATTTCGAACGTGCCCGTTCGCGTCGGCGTGAACCAGAAATAGGTCACCATGCCCGGCACCATGTCCATCTTCGCCCGAAATTCCGGCACGTAGAAATCGTGCAGCACGTCTACCGAGCGCAGCAGCATCTTGACGGGTTTGCCGAGGGGCAGGTGAAGTTCGCCGCCTTCGATGATGAGGTCGTCGAGACCGTTCGGGTCATTAGGATTGACGCCCAGCGCGTTGCCGTCGCCGATGGCGCGGATCTCGGATGTGCCAAGCTTGGCATTGGCGCCGGGCAGCCGGAAGCTCCAGAGCCACTGTTGCCCGACGACCTCGACCTCGGTCGTTCCGGGGGGCACGGTGACGAACTGGTGCCAGACGAAAAGCCCGGGGGTCAGCATGGCGGCGACGCCGATGCTTGTCACCGAGGCGAGCCAGACTTCGAGTTTTTTGTTTTCCGGTTCATAGGCGGCGCGATTTCCCGGGCGATGCCGGAAGCGAAAAACGCAGTAAGCGACGAACAGCACCACGGCGACGAAGACGAAGCCGGTGATCCAGAACGTGATGATGATGGTATTGTCGATGTAGTTCCAGTTAGACGCAATTGGCGTCCACCACCATGGGCTGAACAGATGGAACACCACGGATCCAACTGCCAGAATGACGAGAATAAGCACTACAGCCATTTCCTGTCCCCTCCCTGCCTCGGACGGCTGTGGACATGAATGCGTAACCTGTAGAAATATTGCCGGGTCAGTATCGCACGAACAACAAATTCAGGCAATTAGCAGCGTGCAGAAGCCTGTCGAGTGCGCACAGATGTTTTTTATCAGGGATATTGTTTGAGATAGGCGATCAGGTTGGTTATCTCGTCGTCCTTCTTCACGCCGGCAAAGGCCATTTTGGTGCCTTTCACCTTCGCCTTTGGATTGTGGAGATAGTCGCGCAGCGTTGTCTCGTCCCAGACGAGCCCGCCTTCGCCAGCCTCCTTCATCGCAGACGAATATTTGTAATCCGGGTGCGTTCCGGCCGTCCTGCCGAACAGGCCCTTCAACGACGGGCCGACCTTGTTCTTGTCGCTGTCAACGACATGGCAGGTGGCGCATTTCTTGAAGATGGCGGCGCCCGCCTCCGCGTCGCCTTCCTGGGCGAGGGCGCCGATCGGACAGAGTACGGCGGCGGATAGGCCGATCATCAGAATGTGGTTTCGCATTGCAATCCTCCTCCAGGTTGCCCGAAACACCGGCCCGCGCATCGTTTTGCTGCAGCCTGTTCCGGATCGTCCCGCTCGCCGGAATGGCGGGCTATGAGCGGTGCGATCAGGAAAAAGGTATTCTTCGATCGGAATAAGTCAATTGGTGCGAAAGGGGGTGCCGCACGTTGGCGATCATGCGCCGGGTGCAGCCATTCTGTCAGGGCTTTGCTTGACCGGCCGACACCAGCAGGCTCTCGGCGATGCGTGCCGCCTCCATGATATGGGCGCGGCAGGCGGCGGTTGCCGCCTCCGGATCGTTGCGCTCTATAGCGTTGAAGATCTCGCGCATCCTCGCCGGGCCGGATACGGTGCGGTTGGTCGTCGACAGCGTCATCACCCTGAGGCGGGAAATGCGGCTGTTCAGCCGCTTGACGATATCCCAGGCGATCTCGTGGCCGCCGGACAGGAAGATCGTTTCATAGAATTCCGTCGTCGCGGCAAGAATCGTCAGGGCATCGTTCTTGCGGGAATTGCGGTCGAGGTCCTGCAGCACCGTCTTCAGCTTGTTTTTCGTCGCGGTATCGGCGTTACGGGCGCAGTCCGCGACGGCCGTCGTTTCGAGTGCGATGCGGACATCATAGATCTGGCGGGCCTGATGCCAATCGATGAGGGCGACGATCGGTCCCTGCTTGGGGGCCGTCTCGACCAGACCTTCCGTCTCCAGGTGGCGCAGCACTTCGCGGATGACGGAGCGCGATACGCCGAGCTGGTCGCACAAGGTGCGCTCGACGAGACGCTGTCCAGGGCTGAAAAGGCCAGCAATGATGGCGTTGCGCAGGCGTTCCAGCGCCATTTCCCTCAAGGTTACCGGCGGGGTGTCGATCCGCAGCGATTCCAGATTCCGGGCGATTTCGGCAGTCGGAGCAAAAAGCTTCTGGTTCATGGCTCTCTCATAAACAAAGAAATGATTCCAAACAAGGCTTGACACGTGATATTATGGTATACCATCATACGGAATATCGACATAGAAGGAAACGGCCTTGGCTATCGAAATCCGCAAGACACTTCTTCAGGTAGAAACCATTCTTGTTGAAGGAGGTAAGGCAGCCCCGGTACCGCTGAAGCTCTACGCCGCAATGGCTGTGGTGAAGAATCCCTGGGCCGGGCAAGGTTTTGTGGAAAATCTGAAGCCGGAGATCCACGCAGCGGCGCCGGTGCTCGGCGAATTGCTGACCCGCATGATCATCGACGCCGTCGGGTCCGGCGAACAGGTCGAGGCCTATGGCAAGGCGGCGGTCGTCGGGCTGGACGGCGAGATCGAGCATGCGTCGGCGCTGATCCATACGCTGCGCTTCGGCAATCACTACCGCACGGCTGTCGGTGCCAAATCCTATCTCGCCTTCTGCAATACACGCGGTCCGGCCAATGCGCCCGTGATGATCCCGTTGATGGACAAGAACGATGAAGGGCGCCGCTCGCACTATCTCACCATCCAGACGTCGATCGCCGACGCGCCGGCGGCGGGCGAGATCGTCATCGCGCTCGGCGCGTCGGTCGGCGGCCGTCCGCATCATCGCATCGGCGATCGCTACCAGGACCTCAAGGATCTTGGCAACGACGTGAACAACCCGGCGGCGGTCTGAGGCCGAGATGGAAACGGTCCGGCGGTCACACACCAAAAGCGGCACGGCCTACGCGGAGCAGGGCGCAGGCGAACCGCTGGTGCTCGTCCACGGTGTTGGCATGCGGCTGGAGGCTTGGGCGCCGCAAATGGCGGCGCTCGGCATTCATCATCGCGTGATCGCCGTCGATATGCCGGGACATGGCGAGAGCCGGTCCTTGGCGGGCGACGCGGGGCTTGAAGCCTTTGTTGCGTGGCTTGGCCTTTTCCTCGATGATCTGGGCCTTGAGCGCGTCAATGTGGCCGGTCACTCCATGGGTGCGCTGATTGCCGGCGGCGCGGTCGCCACGTTCGGCGCACGAATTGCCCGGGTAGCGCTGTTGAACGGCGTCTATCGCCGCGATGCGGGTGCAAGTGCTGCTGTCGTCGGCAGGGCACGGGAAATCCGCGCCGGGCAGGTCGATGTCGATGGCCCGCTGCTGCGCTGGTTCGGCGAGAACAGCAAGGACAGTGACGCCTACCGCCTGACCCACCGCTGGCTGTCTTCGGTCGATCGTGCCGGCTATGCCACGGCCTATGCCGCCTTTGCCGGCGGTGACAGCACCTATGCCGATTGCTGGCCGAGCGTCGGATGTCCGGCCCTGTTTCTCACCGGAACCGACGATCCCAACTCGACCCCGGCCATGGCGCGCGCAATGGCGGAGGCGGCCCCTGCCGGTTATGCGGTGCTGATCGACGGCCACCGGCATATGGTCAATCTGACGGCCCCCGAGGAGGTCAATGCGATCCTCCTTGAATGGCTCAAGAAACCGGAGGAGATGAAATGAGCCAAGCGAGTTTCGATGCGCGCGCCCTGCGCGATGCGTTCGGCGCTTTCCCGACCGGCGTGACGGTAGTGACGGCTCATGATCCGTCCGGCCAGCCGATCGGTTTTACTGCCAATTCGTTCACCTCGGTGTCGCTCGATCCGCCGTTGCTGCTGATCTGTCTGGCAAAAAGCTCTCGGAATTTTGCGGCCATCACCGGTTCGGCGGGCTTTGCGGTGAATATCCTCTCCGAAATGCAGAAGGATGTCTCGAACACCTTCGCGCGCCCGGTCGAGGACCGTTTCGCTGCCGTCGAATGGAAGAAGGGACCGCAAGGTTCGCCAATCTTTGCCGATGTCGCGGCCTGGTTCGACTGCGCAACCGAACAGGTGGTGGACGCGGGCGACCACGTCATCATGACCGGCCGGGTCAAGGCATTCGCCAATAGCGGTCTGAATGGTCTGGGTTATGCCAGGGGCAGCTACTTCACTCCGGCGCTGGCGGGCAAGGCCGTTTCGGCGGCGGCCGAAGGCGAGGCCCAGTTGAGCGCGGTGATCGAGCGCGACGGCTCCGTCCTTTTTCTTGGAAGCGACGTTCTCAGCCTTCCGACCTGCGCCATGGAAGGTGGCGAGCCGACGCAGATGCTACGGGATTATCTTGAGACACTCACCGGACTGAGCGTCTCCATCGGCTTCCTTTATTCCGTCTATGAAAGCCGCGCCGACAACCGCCAGAATATTGTCTACCGCGCGACCGCAGCAACCGGCGAGCCGGCCGCTGGACGGTTCCTGCCGCTTGCCGATGCCTTGCAGCAAACGTTCGACAGTACCGCGACGGCCGACATTGTCCGGCGATTTGATCTGGAAAACTCGATCGGCAATTTCGGCGTTTATTTCGGCAACGAGACGGCCGGCAAAGTCCACCCGGTTTCAAGGAAGGCCTGAGCGCGATGAAATTTTCCCTCTTCGTCCATATGGAACGGCTCGATGCCGATCAGGATCACAAGAGCCTCTACGAGGAATTCGTGGCGCTCTGCGAAATTGCCGACAAGGGCGGCATGCACGCCATCTGGACCGGCGAGCATCACGGCATGGACTTCACCATCGCCCCCAACCCGTTCGTCACCATCGCCGATCTGGCACGCCGGACCAGCAAGGTGCGGCTCGGCACAGGTACCGTCATTGCGCCGTTCTGGCATCCGATCAAGCTTGCCGGCGAAGCGGCGATGACCGACCTCATCTGCGACGGGCGGCTGGATATCGGGATCGCCCGCGGCGCCTATTCCTTCGAATATGAGCGCCTGTTGCCGGGGCTCGATGCCTGGGGTGCCGGCCAGCGCATGCGCGAACTCATTCCTGCTGTGAAGAGGCTGTGGGAGGGCGACTACGCGCATGATGGCGAGTTCTACAAGTTCCCGTCCACGACTTCGGCGCCGAAGCCGATCCAGCAGCACCCGCCGATCTGGGTCGCGGCGCGTGATCCGAACTCCCATGAATTCGCGGTCGCCAATGGCTGCAATGTCCAGGTGACGCCGCTGTGGCAGGGAGACGACGAAGTCGAGACCTTGATGGCGCGCTTCAACGAGGCCTGCGCCAAGAACACCGCCGTCGAGCGGCCAAAGATCATGCTCCTGCGCCACACCTATGTCGGCTCCGATGAAGCCGACCTCGCGCAGGCCGCCCATGAGATGAGCGTCTACTACAACTACTTCTTTGCCTGGTTCAAGAACGAGAAGCCGATCCATCAGGGCCTGATCGAACGGATTCCGGCCGAGGATATTGCCGCCAATGCGATGCTGTCGGCCGATGTCATGCGGGCCAACAACGTGATCGGCGAAACAGCCGAGGTGATCGGCCGGCTCAAGGCCTACGAGGCGATGGGTTACGACGAATATTCCTTCTGGATCGACACCGGCATGAGTTTCGAGCGCAAGAAGGCCTCGCTCGAGCGCTTCATCGCCGACGTCATGCCGGCATTCGGGGAGTAGGGCGATGCAGCAGTTCCAATGTTACATCGACGGACGTTTCAGCAATGGCGAGGCGCGCTTTCAAAGCGTCGATCCGGCGACGGGCGCTGCGTGGGCGCAGATGCCCGAAAGCCGTACGGCCGATGTCGATCGTGCCGTCGAAGCGGCGCATCAGGCGCTGCATGGCGGTGGTCGCTGGGCGCGGATGACAGCGACGCAGCGCGGCAAGCTGCTCTACCGGCTCGCCGATCTGATCGCGGCGAGCGTGCGAAGACTGGCTGAGCTGGAGACCCGCGATACAGGCAAGATCATCCGCGAGACGTCGTCGCAGATCGCCTATGTCGCCGACTATTATCGCTATTATGCGGGGCTCGCCGACAAGATCGAAGGTGCCTTTCTGCCGATCGACAAGCCGGACATGGACGTCTGGCTGCGCCGCGAGCCGGTCGGTGTCGTCGCAGCCATCGTGCCCTGGAACAGCCAGCTGTTTCTCGCCGCCGTCAAGATCGGCCCGGCACTTGCCGCCGGATGCACCATCGTCGTCAAGGCATCCGAAGAGGGCCCGGCGCCGTTGCTCGAATTTGCCCGGCTTGTCGACGAGGCCGGCTTTCCGCCGGGTGTCGTCAATGTCATCACCGGCTTCGGCGCCACCTGTGGGGCGGCGCTGACGGCACATCCGAAGGTCGCCCATATCGCCTTTACCGGCGGCGCCGACACCGCCCGCCATATCGTGCGCAGTTCGGCGGAAAACCTCGCCTCCACCTCGCTTGAACTCGGCGGCAAGTCGCCACTCATCGTCTTTGCCGATGCCGATCTCGAAAGTGCCGCCAATGCGCAGGTTGCCGGCATCTTTGCGGCGACCGGTCAGAGTTGTGTTGCCGCGTCCCGGTTGATCGTCGAGCGCAGCGTCAAGGACCGCTTTCTCGAAATCCTCACTGCCAAGGCCGAGGCGATCCGCATCGGTTCGCCGCTCTCGATGGAGACCGAGGTGGGGCCGCTGGCAACGGAACGGCAGCGCCGGCATATCGAGACGCTCGTTGCGGCGTCTTTGGATGCCGGAGCCAGGCTGGTGACCGGCGGCTCGGCGCCGGCCGGAGAGGGCTATTTCTATCGCCCGACCATTCTTGATTGCGATGGTACCAGCGCGCCGTCGCTGGACAAGGAATTTTTCGGTCCGGTTCTCTCCGTCGTATCGTTCGAGACGGAGGCGGAAGCGGTCGAGCTTGCCAACAGCACGCCCTATGGGCTTGCGTCGGGCATCTTCACCCAGAACCTGACGCGGGCGCACCGGCTGATGAAGGTGATCCGCGCAGGTATCGTCTGGGTCAACACCTACCGCGCGGTCTCGCCGATCGCGCCCTTCGGCGGTTCGGGTCTTTCCGGCGACGGGCGCGAAGGCGGACTTGCGGCAGCGCTCGGTTACACCCGCACCAAGACCGTGTGGCTGCGGACATCGGATGATCCGATCCCCGATCCGTTCGTGATGCGGTGAAGGCGATGTTTTACGAGATCCGCACCTACCGACTGAAGAATGGCGCCGTCCCCGCCTATCTCAAGGTCGTTGAAGAGGAAGGCATCGCCATCCAGAAGAACCATCTGGGCGAATTGGCCGGCTATTTCTACTGCGAGATCGGCGCGATCAACGAGATCGTCCATATCTGGGGCTTT
This sequence comes from Hyphomicrobiales bacterium, assembly GCA_900474095.1. Lineage (GTDB taxonomy): Bacteria > Pseudomonadota > Alphaproteobacteria > Rhizobiales > Rhizobiaceae > Pararhizobium. Next base: position 67,156 of record UCOA01000001.1, read on the forward strand.
GCCAGCCTTGATGACCGCGAGGCGCGCCGCAGCCGGTTGATGGCCGATCCGGACTGGCAGGCCTTCCTGCCGAAAATTCGCGATCTGATCGAGATCGCCGACAACAAGATCATGAAGCCGGCAGCCTTTTCGCCCATGGGAGGATCGCGGCCAGTGTGATGACGAAGCTCAACAGCCCGGACAGGGAAATGCCGGGCAGGAGTAGCGGAAACGGCGGCGCAGACCGCTGCACGACGACAAAAAGCAGTTTAAATCAACGGAGCAAGGGAACATGACAAAGACATTCATCATCGCGGCGATCACCGCTACACTTGGTCTTTCCACAGCGGCAACGGCTGCCGATCTGGTTTTCACGAGCTGGGGCGGGACCACCCAGGACGCACAGAAGGCGGCCTGGGCTGATCCGTTCACATCGGAAACCGGCATCAACGTGGTGCAGGACGGACCGACCGATTACGGCAAGCTCAAGGCCATGGTCGAGGCTGGAAGCGTCACGTGGGACGTGGTCGATGTCGAGGGCGATTATGCCGTGCAGGCCGGCAAGGCCGGAATGCTCGAAAAGCTGGATTTCTCGGTCATCGACAAGTCCAAGCTCGATCCGCGCTTCTTGACCGACTACTCCGTCGGGAGCTTTTATTATTCCTTCGTCATCGGCTGCAACAAGGATGCGGTCTCGGCCTGCCCGAAAACCTGGGCGGACCTTTTTGACAGCACGAAGTTCCCCGGAAAGCGCACGTTCTACAAATGGTCCGCGCCCGGCGTGATCGAAGCAGCCTTGCTGGCAGACGGCGTTGCGCCTGACAAGCTTTATCCGCTCGACCTCGACCGCGCCTTCAAGAAGCTCGATAGCATCAAGGCCGACATCATCTGGTGGACCGGCGGTGCACAATCACAGCAGCTTCTCGCTTCCGCCGAAGCGCCTTTCGGTTCGTTCTGGAACGGACGCCTGACGGCGCTTGCCGAAACCGGCGTTACCGTCGAAACGTCCTGGGACCAGAACATCACGGCGGCGGATGCCCTCGTCGTGCCGAAGGGCACGAAGAACAAGGAAGCGGCGATGAAGTTCATTGCGGCTGCAACCAGTGCCGACGCTCAGGCCAACATGGCGGTCAGCACCGGCTATGCGCCGATCAACCTCGATTCGAGCGCCATCATGGACGAAAAGCTGCGGATGAGCCTTCCGGACATGCAGTCGGCGAGCCAGGTCAACGCCGACATGGATTACTGGGCGGCAAACCGCGATGCGATCGGCGAACGCTGGTACGCGTGGCAGGCCAAGTAAGGCGAAATTGGCGGGCGTGATCGGTTCGCGCCCGTCTTCCGTAGCGAACGGAACCGTTCTCACAAAAGGTGTTCGGCATGGCCTTGCTGACTGAGCAGGACAACATAACGGCGGTGGGCAAAATTCGCACGGTACGGTCGCGGAATTTCGCCCTGACCGTTCCGGCATTGCTGCTTCTCGTGGTGTTCTTCATTCTGCCGGTGGTGGCACTGCTGTTGCGCAGCGTGATGGAGCCTGAGCTCGGCCTCGACAACTACCGGGCCCTGCTTGGATCGACCACCTATCTGAAGATATTCCTCAACACCTTCAGCGTGTCCGCACTGGTCACCGTGGTGACGCTCGCGATCGGCTTTCCTGTCGCCTGGGCACTCGCCATCATGCCGTCGCGCTGGGCCTCGATCGTCTTTGCCATCCTGCTTTTGTCGATGTGGACCAATCTTCTCACGCGCACCTACGCCTGGATGGTGCTCCTGCAACGGACCGGCGTTATCAACAAGACGCTGATGGGGCTTGGGCTGATCAGCGAACCGCTGCCGCTGGTCAACAACCTTGTCGGCGTGACCATCGGCATGACCTATATCATGCTGCCCTTCATCATCCTGCCGCTCTACGGCGTGATCCGCAAGATCGATCCGGCCATCCTGCAGGCGGCTGCGCTGTGCGGTGCCACCCGCTGGCAGGCGCTGACGCGTATCCTCATTCCGCTGGCAACGCCCGGCATGGTCTCCGGCGCGCTGATGGTGTTCGTGATGTCGCTTGGCTATTTCGTCACGCCGGCGCTGCTCGGCGGTACGGCCAACATGATGCTCGCCGAACTGATTGCACAATTCGTCCAATCGCTGGTCAACTGGGGCATGGGCGGTGCCGCGGCGCTGGTGCTCCTGGTCGTCACCCTGACGCTTTATGCCGTCCAACTGAGGCTGTTCGGAACCGCCCGCATGGAAGGACGCTGAGATGCTCTTGAATTTCGACCGGCTCGGCGGATGGAAATGGATCCTGATTGGCATCACCGGCCTGACGGCAGCCTTTCTCATCCTGCCGATCGTCTTCATTGCGGCCCTGTCGTTCGGCTCGTCGCAGTGGCTGATCTTTCCGCCACCGGCCTGGACGCTGAAATGGTACGAGGCTTTTTTCGCCGACCCGCGTTGGCTTGAAGCCGCCGGCACGAGCTTTTCCATCGCGGCCATGGTGACGGTCCTGTCGGTCCTCATCGGCCTCGTCGCGTCGTTCGGGCTCGTGCGCGGACGCTTCATCGGCAAGGAGGGCCTCAGGGCGCTGTTTCTGACACCGATGATTTTGCCGGTGGTGGTGCTTGCCGTTGCGCTCTACGCCTTCTTTCTGCGGATAGGCCTCAACGGGACCGTCACCGGTTTCGTCATCGCCCATCTGGTGGTCGCTTTGCCGTTCTCGATCCTCTCGATCACCAATGCGCTGGAAGGTTTCGACAAATCGATCGAGGATGCTGCGGTGCTCTGCGGCGCAAGCCCGCTGGAGGCGAAGCTGCGCATCACGCTGCCGTCGATCAGCCATGGACTGTTTTCGGCGGCGGTGTTCTCGTTCCTCACCTCCTGGGATGAAGTCGTGCTGGCGATCTTCATGGCAAGCCCGACCCTGCAGACGCTGCCGGTCAAGATATGGTCGACGTTGCGGCAGGACCTGACGCCGGTGATTGCCGCTGCCTCCACCCTTCTCATCGTCGTTACCATTGCCCTGATGCTTCTGGTCGCGCTGTTGCGCAAAGGACTGAAATCATGACCGCTCCCTTCCTGCATATCCGCGCACTCAGAAAGGATTACGGTGTCGTTACCGCCGTCCGCGATGTCAATCTTACGGTCGAGCGCGGCGAGTTCATGACGTTTCTTGGACCCTCCGGATCGGGCAAGAGCACCACGCTTTACATCCTCGCGGGCTTCGAGAACCCGACAGCAGGGGATATTCTGCTCAATGGCCAGAGCCTGATTGCGACGCCCTCGCACAAGCGCAATATCGGCATGGTGTTCCAGCGCTACACGCTGTTTCCGCATCTGTCCGTGGGCGAAAATATCGCGTTTCCACTGAAGGTCAGGCGCCTCCCCAGGGCCGAAGTCGACGCCAAGGTGGCGAAGATGCTGAAGCTCGTTCGGCTCGAGGGTTTTGAGGACCGCAAGCCGGCACAGATGTCGGGCGGCCAGCAGCAGCGCGTGGCGCTGGCGCGGGCGCTTGCCTATGATCCGCCGGTGCTTCTGATGGACGAGCCGCTGTCGGCGCTCGACAAGAAGCTGCGGGAGGAAATCCAGCACGAAATCCGCCGTATCCATCAGGAAACCGAAGTCACTATCCTCTATGTCACGCATGACCAGGAGGAGGCCCTGCGGCTGTCGGACCGGATCGCGGTATTTTCCAAGGGCGTGATCGACCAGATCGGCACCGGGCCGGAGCTCTACGCCAATCCTGCCACACGTTTTGTCGCGGAGTTCATCGGCGACAGCGATTTTGTCACCTGCCGTGTCCTGTCAGCCGGGAGCGGGCGCGCTGATCTTGCGGTAGGGACGGGCATGACGATCAGTGGCGTGCCGATGCATGGCATTGGGGCCGCCGGCAGCAATGCCGCCCTGATGCTGCGCCCCGAACGCCTCTCGCTCAAGCGCGGGGCCATTGGCGGCAACAGTCTTTCGGCCACGGTCACCGACATCACTTTTCTCGGCAGCAATATCCATGTTGCCGCAAAGGTCCCGTCCGGCGAAGCGCTGTCTGTGCGGTTGCCCTTCGGACATGAGGCGACCAGCGGCCTTGCACGGGGCGACACGGTGTCACTTGCCTTCGATCCGGCAAGCGCGCATGTCTTCTGCGCTTAATCGACCGTCTCTTTCCCCAGACAGGACCGCAACATTTTTTGACATAGGGGAAAATCCTGTAGTGCTGAGGCAATCCTCGCCTCGCAATTTCCGTCTATTTGATGCCGATGGAGGCCGAAGGCATGCCCAGAAAACGACCCACTGATTAAATCCTTGCGCGTTCCCGGTGATATTGGTTGTTGCAAACGGAGTTCGGTCCCCAGGCATTTTCTAGGAGCGGCTTTGCGCATGAGCGGTATCAGGGGCGCAGCACGGCTGATCCTGGCAAGTAAAAATGGCTCGCGAGCTCGCAGGCCAATCAACAGCAGGGACGGCCATCGCGCAGAGAAGAAATGATGGGTTGCTTTCCTCTTGAGCAGCGCTTGCCACGCAAACAGACCTATCTACTTAGCCAGCTTACTGGTAGCACCAAGAAAACCCAACGGAGTGCCACCATGACCCTCGCCGACAAGTACCAAATCATCGTCAACGCTTTCCACAATACCAGGTGGGGCGTTTCGCCAACCGCGACACGCGGTGCGGTCGAAAGTCATGCCAAAAAGCATGGGCTCGAAGGGGCGGAATACACTGAGGCCCTCAACGGCGCGATGGCCGCTGGGCTTGTTGCGCAGATGGCGGATTCGGCGCTGACGATCCGGAACGCCGGCCGGAACCTGCTGCCTAAGCGATAGCATGAGCGTTGGATGGCTGTAGCCCTGTCCCGCAACGGCGCCGGCCTTTCGACCGGCGCTTCAATGCCTCAGCGGCACGTCGCACGCGACCCGACATCAATTGATCCTTGCCGTCACCATGCTAACTGCCGTCCGCAGCTAGCGGAACGGCAAGAGGGCATGGCTGTTCTACCGGTTCGCCACGCCTCGACATAACGGAGCCCGTCTCCGGCCACAGCAGGATAGGGCTTGAACCAACGTCGGGATCGTATAGATAACCCAACGGATCGCGACTGCCATTAACTTTAGAATGGGGTCGGGCGGCAGATTGACGTCACGCCGCTGCCACGAGACTACGTGGCCGCTCCTTGTATCCCGATGCGATACCTTGTGGGATGTTTCCAAATGGTTCGAATATTTCAACCTCTACCGGGATGGTGGAAGAGGCCTTGTCCTTCTATCGTGACCAGACCGAACGGCAACGGTGATCAGCGCTCATGTCCAAAAGGAGCTGAAAGGGCGACTTAGGGACATCAGCCAGCAATACCCGCAAGAAAGATACACATTGTGTATGCGTTTGTGGTGTATCGCCCTGAAGGAAAATGCCATGACCAGCAAAAACGCCACCGATACCCATACCTGCGCCGTCAATTTGAGGGTCCGTGAGGATGTTCGCGTCCTGATCGACCGTGCCGCCAAGGCCCAGGGAAAAACCCGTTCGGATTTCATGATCGACGCTTCGCGTCGTGCCGCCGAAGACGTGCTTCTAGACCAGACACTGGTGCAGATCGATCCTGACAGCTTTAAACAACTCTCCGTGCGGGACCAGCCGCCGAGCGGCGAAGGCTTCGAACGGTTGATGAACGCTCCCAAACCCTGGCAGCTGTAATGTTGTCAGCACCAACGCTTCTCGGCGAAGCGTACGATCTCCAGCTATTCAACAGCGGGCATGACAGTATCGATGTATGGTTGCGCCGTCGGGCGCGGGCCAATCAGGTCAGCGCCTGGCGCTTTATGGGCTTTCGTGGCGCCGGCCGCGCTTTGAATCAGAGCAGCTGAAGGTTCGAGGGCTCCTCCTATGGGGGAGCTTGGTTTTATGTCACCAGGGCCGCCTACCGTGCAAGGCTATTTGTCGATCTTATAGATCGCCACGTTGTCCTGAAAATTTGCCGGCTCGGAATGTGGGAGGTGCAGCCGCGGAAAACTTGCGATATGACTGCACAATAGTTGTATTGCAGTCATTGAAGGCAAGTATGAGGTTTTCGACTATGGCTATCCTGACTGTGCGGAATGTGCCCGATGAAGTGGACCGCGCTTTGCGCGTGCGGGCCGCCATGCGTGGCCGCAGCACGGCGGCGGAAGTCCGCAACATTTTGGAAATTGCGGTGAACCCTGAGCAGCGCGTCCGCATGGGCGATGCCTTGGCGGAACTCGGCCGGCGGCTGGGACTGACCTATGACGATTTCGCAGCGTTTGACCAGGTGCGTGACAAGGCGTCGGCTAAGCCAATGAAGTTTTGAATGATCGTCTTGGATAGCCATCTCATCTGCGAGGCGCTGAAACCAGAACCCAGTCCGGCTGTGCACGCCTGGTTAACGAGCCGGCCGCTGACACCCTGTACCTGTCCAGTGTGACGGTCGCCGAACTGCTGTTTGGCATCGGGGCGTTGCCGGACGGCGGGCGCAAGAAGGCTTTGACCGAAACGCTGTACGCTGTGCTCGAACTGTTCGGCGATCGCATATTGCCGTTTGACACCGGGGCTGCCCGGCAATACGCCAACTTAGCCGTGAAGGCGAGGGCGGCCAGCAAGGGGTTTCCAACGCCCGACGGATACTTTGCCGCCATTGCCGCCTCCAAGGGGTTTATCATAGCTACGCGCGACATCAGTCCCTTTGAAGCGGCAGGACTTATCGTCCTGCGCAATCTAAAAAGCGCGCCGGGTTATCAAATGACCTGAACTCTATGAAGCTGGGTGTTAGTGATCGGCTATAAGTGGTTGATTTACTAAAACAGCGGGCGAAAAGAACACCAATTCATACTCACCCGAGAAGGAACCTCATCCGTCGGGTTACAAGCCTTGAATCGCAGTCCGCACCCGCCGCTCTCTATGCGGCGGGCCTTGTCATGTTAGCCCCGGCGTCCGGGCTTAGGCGTGAGCATGGGGATGATGATGATCCCAAACTGCCCAGAGCGATACGACGGCGACGAGCAATCCAAGCACCACGTTGGTCCACATCACGTTCACATTGGCCGTAAAGCCAAGCAACCAAGGAGACGCGGCCAGCCAGAGGCCGAGTACCAGATTGACCCATTCTTCCCATTCGGCGAAGGCCGAAATCGCTGCGACCGCCAGCGCGCCGAGCGCGATCCCGACGATCCACGCGTTCCAGGTTGGAACCGGATCGGCCGCAAAGCCGATGAACCACGGCGAGATGAATACGCATACCGCCAGGACCACATTGACCCAATCCTGTACCTTCTTTCCTTCCATCAGAGCATTTGGCATGTCAGACCTCCAGTCTGAAGTTTAACTGAAGTATTATATCGCGTGAACGGTACATTTAACAATAAAAATATTTTGGCCTGGGTGGACGTCAAGAGATGGTAGGGGCGGGACCTCGCCATAGTGCAGTCACCAGTTGTTTTGAACAGTTCTATCAGGCGAACAAATTTTAAGATGGCGGACATTTAATCTGGAGCCGCCATGTGATGAGAGCGGTGCAGACGGAAACGTTGTTCCATGACATCCGCTGCGCTGTTCGTTCATCTATGGAAATGGATTCGACAGTCTCACACGTCAGCCCTTTCATTTCACCGATTTGGGTGGAACACGCTTCGTCTCTCATGAGGCGACGTTCCAGATGCCGCACAACGGCTCCCTGCCGGCTCGGAACCCTTTTAATCCGGCCGGCATCGGCTCATGGAGGGCTGTGTCATGGGATGGAATCCAGCCAGCTGATGATCATGTCTTGAAGCGTTCTGCTTCCTCGGAGCCACCCGTCGCATTGCCTGCGCTATAGGAGTGGGCCCCGGTGCCGGCAAGTTTTCCACCGTCGACGATCAGGTATTCCTCGCGGATGGGCCGTCCTTCAAACCAGCACTCAAGAATTTCCCGTGTCCCGGCCGCGTAGCGCGCCTGGGCGGACAAGGATGTCCCGGCGATATGCGGCGTCATCCCGTGATGGGGCATGGTGCGCCAGGGGTGTTCTTTTGGTGCCGGCTGCGGAAACCAGACATCGCCCGCATAGCCAGCCAACTGGCCGCTCTCCAATGCCTTGGCGACAGCATCGCGATCGCAAATCTTGCCGCGGGCAGTATTGACCAGATAGGCCCCGTGTTTCATCTGCGAGAGCATTTTGTCGTTGAACAGATTTTCCGTCTCAGGATGAAGCGGGCAGTTGATGGTCACGACATCACAAACCTTGACCATATCTTCGACAGTCGCATGCCACGTAACGTTGAGCTCTTGTTCGATCGCTTGCGGAAGCCGGTGCCGATCATGGTAGTGAAGATGCACGTCGAAGGGTTTGAGGCGGCGCAGCACGGCAAGGCCGATACGCCCGGCGGCGACCGTTCCGACATGCATTCCCTCGACGTCATAGGAACGGGCGGCACAATCGGCAATGTTCCACCCGCCCTTGACCACCCATTGATAGGACGGAATGTAGTTTCGGACCAAGCCGAGGATCATCATCACGACGTGTTCCGAGACGCTGATGGAATTGCAATACGTCACCTCCGCAACGGTCATGCCGCGGTCGATCGCAGCCTGAAGATCGACGTGGTCCGATCCGATACCCGCCGTGATCGCCAGTTTGAGCTTCGGCGCCTTGGCCATCCGTTCAGCGGTCAGATATGCGGGCCAGAAGGGTTGCGAAATCACGACTTCAGCATCCAGCAGTTCCCTTTCGAAAACGGAGCTGGAACCATCCTTGTCGGAGGTAACGACAAGCGTGTGGCCGAGCGATTCAAGATATTGTCGTAGACCCAGTTCGCCCGACACACTTCCAAGCAATATTCCAGGCTGAAAGTCGATCGCCTTTGGCGTGGGGAGTGACTGGCCGCCAGGATAGCGGTCTATCCTTGGAAGGTCGTCGCGTGCATAGGATGCCGGATATCCATCGACCGGATCGTCATAGAGAACACAAACTATTTTGGCCATGGTCGTTTCCTTTCTGATGCTATCAACAGAAAACGCCGCTGACAAAGCCGGAGCAAAGTCAGTGATCTGGATCGTCATGGGCGAGCGAATTGTCTCGGGTCGAGCCCGGGAGACTCCGGCTCTTTTGTGTTCCCGTCCCTATAGCGCCAGCTTCGCGAAGTTGCTTTTGCGGGGCGTCGCAATTCTCTCACGATAGGCCGATGCGCACAAATCAAAGATTTGGGTGAGCTAATGACGGTACATCGCAGGGTCGGCGGCGCTGGAGCCCTGTTTCAGGACGCGGACCTGTTCCCCCTGAGCTTCAGGACGTCTATTCGAGATGGTAGCGGCATGAGCAGCTAGGCCCAGTTGCGCCTTCCCCCGGGTTTATCGTAGGTAGTGGCCTTGCGGTGCGCTTTCTGTGGCAGCTTACAAAAATGGACCCCTGTCATGCCGTCATCGATTCCGCACGTCTTCTCAAAAAGGCCGCGGTTGCTCGCAGATCGCACCGTTGGCCGCCCCGTTTCTTCGCCGTCGTCTAAACCTTCGGCCCGATGCCTGTCAGTCCTTGCGCTTGCGGCAGTAGAGTTCCAGCCGGTGACGCACAAGATCGTAGCCAAGTTCTGCGGCGATTTCCGCCTGCAATTGCTCGATCTTGTCGGATCGGAATTCGATGACCGCACCGGTGTCGATATCAATCAGATGATCATGATGTGGCGCGTCGGCGGTCTCGAAGCGGGCCGTGGCGCTTTCGAAGGCGTGGCGATGCACGACGCCCTGTTGCTCAAGCGCTGAAAGCGTCCTGTAGACTGTTGAGAGCGAGACGGTCGCATCGATTTCCTTCGCCCGACGGTGCAATTCGCTTGCATCCGGGTGGTCTTCGGCGGTGGCGAGGATCTTCAGGATCGCTGCGCGCTGGCGCGTCACGCGCACCCCGCCGTCCCGCAGGACGCCTTCCAATTCCTCGACGCGATTCTTGTTCTGTTTCATAGCTAACATTAGCCAAGGGCAACAAGTTTGAAAATAGCTAGTTGCGAATGCTTCGCATTTGCATTGACTTATGCAAACCATTCACCTAGTTCTGTCACCGACCACATCAGGGAGTATGGAATGATCGATCAGACGAGGCGCGCGATCCTGGCGGCAACAGCACTGGCAGTTTTCGCGATCGCTCCGGGTGCCGCATGGGCGCAGGAGAAATTCAAGGCAGTCACCACGTTCACGGTAATTGCAGACATGGCAAAGAACGTTGCGGGTGACGCCGCCATCGTTGAATCGATCACCAAGCCGGGAGCTGAGATCCACAACTATCAGCCGACGCCGCGCGATATCCTGAAGGCGCATGATGCCAAGCTGATCCTGTGGAACGGCCTCAACCTCGAGCTCTGGTTTGAGAAGTTCTTCCAGAACTTCGACGAGATCCCGGGGGCCGTCGTGTCCGATGGCGTCGAGCCGATGGGCATTGCCGAAGGTCCCTATACCGGCAAGCCGAACCCCCATGCCTGGATGTCGCCTTCGGCCGCGTTGATCTATGTCGACAACATCCGCGACGCCTTCGTCAAGTACGACCCGGCCAATGCCGAGACCTACAAGGCGAATGCGGAGGCCTACAAGAAGAGGATCGCGGCGACGATCGAGCCGATCCGCGCGGAAATTGCCAAGATCCCGGAGGAAAAGCGCTGGTTGGTCTCGAGCGAAGGTGCCTTCAGCTACCTGACCCGCGACTTCGGCCTGAAGGAACTCTATCTCTGGCCGATCAACGCCGACCAACAGGGCACGCCGCAGCAGGTCCGCAAGGTCATCGACGCGGTCCGCGCCAACAACATTCCGGTCGTCTTCTCGGAAAGCACGATTTCCCCGGACCCCGCCCAGCAGGTCGCGCGCGAGACCGGGGCAAAATACGGCGGCGTGCTGTATGTTGATTCGCTCAGTGAAGCGGACGGTCCGGTCCCGACCTATATCGACCTCCTGCGCGTCACGTCCGAAACCATCGCGAAAGGCCTGTCGCAATGAACCTTCAGGTGAAAACCCGACCGAGCAAAGCGCCGTCGTCGGGTGAAGCGGGTAGCGGTATCCGTGCCTCGGGCGTCACTGTCACCTATCGAAACGGCCATCGGGCGCTGCATGACGCCGCGTTCGAGATCCCGACCGGGACCATCACGGCCCTGGTTGGCGTCAACGGCAGCGGCAAATCCACCTTGTTCAAGGCGATCATGGGGTTTGCCCGGCTGGCGCGCGGAGACATCTCCATCCTCGGCCTTTCGGTGGCTGAAGCATTGAAGAAAAACCTTGTTGCCTATGTGCCGCAGGCCGAAGAAGTGGACTGGAACTTCCCGGTCCTTGTCGAGGACGTGGTGATGATGGGCCGCTACGGCCACATGAACATGCTGCGTATCCCCAAGAGGGCTGATCATGAGGCGGTCGAGGCAGCCCTTGCCCGGGTCGGCATGGGTGATTTCCGCAAGCGACAGATCGGCGAGTTGTCCGGTGGCCAGAAGAAACGCGTCTTTCTCGCCCGCGCACTCGCCCAAGACGGCCGCGTCATCCTGCTTGACGAACCCTTCACGGGCGTCGACGTCAAGACAGAGGACGCGATCATCCACCTGTTGATCAGTCTACGCGACGAGGGCCGGGTCATGCTGGTCTCCACCCACAATCTTGGCAGCGTGCCGGAATTCTGCGACCGCACCGTGCTTTTAAAAAATACCGTGCTCGCTTACGGCCCGACCGACACCACCTTCACCCGGGAAAACCTCGAACTCGCCTTCGGCGGCGTGCTTCGCCATTTCGTGCTCGGCGGGGAAAACCTGCACGACGATGCCGATCCGCGCCAGCTTTCCGTCATCAGCGACGACGAGCGGCCGTTGGTCATGTACGGCGCCAAGGGCCACATGGTATCGCAGCCGGCCAAGCCGGAGACTGACCCTGAGGCGAACGACAAATGATCGCCGTGCTCTCAGAACCCTTTACCTACGGCTACATGCTGAATGCCATGTGGGTGAGCGCTCTGGTGGGCGCGGTCTGCGCCTTCCTGTCGTCATACCTGATGCTGAAAGGCTGGTCACTGATCGGCGACGCGCTCTCGCACGCGATCGTTCCGGGCGTCGCTGGCGCCTATATGCTCGGCCTTCCCTTTTCGCTCGGCGCGTTCTTTTCCGGCACGCTTGCTGCCGGCGCGATGCTCTTCCTCAACCAGCGCACCCGGCTGAAAGAGGACGCCATCATCGGATTGATCTTTACCTCCTTCTTCGGCCTTGGTCTCTTCATGGTATCGCTGTCGCCGACCTCGGTGAACATCCAGACCATAGTGCTCGGCAATATTCTCGCCATCACGCCCGCCGACACGCTGCAACTGGCCATCATCGGCATCGTCTCGCTCGTCGTGCTCACGGCCAAATGGAAGGATCTGATGGTGACCTTCTTCGACGAGACCCATGCGCGCTCGATCGGGATTCGCACTTCCTTTCTGAAGGTGCTTTTCTTCACCCTGCTTTCGGCCTGTACCGTCGCAGCGCTCCAGACCGTCGGTGCCTTTCTCGTCATTGCCATGGTCGTCACCCCGGGCGCGACCGCCTATCTGCTCACCGACCGGTTCCCCCGGCTGATCATGATCAGCGTGGCGATCGGCGCGCTGACGAGCTTCTTCGGCGCCTATTTCAGCTATTTTCTCGACGGCGCGACCGGCGGCATCATCATCGTGCTGCAGACGCTGATCTTCCTGCTCGCCTTCATCTTTGCCCCGAAGCACGGCCTTCTTGCTGCCCGCAGGCGTAGTGCCCAAGCGCTGGAGGTCGCCCAATGATCTCATTCGACATGCTGCTTGCCGTTTTCGAATTCGGGTTTATGCGCAATGCCCTTCTGATCTCCGTGCTGGTGGCGATCCCGACGGCGATGCTCTCCTGCTTTCTGGTGCTGAAGGGCTGGTCGCTGATGGGCGACGCAATCTCGCATGCGGTTTTCCCCGGTATCGTCATCTCCTACATCGTCGGCCTGCCACTCGCCGTCGGCGCCTTTGCCGCCGGCATGTCATGCGCGCTCCTGACGGGTTACCTCAAGGAAAACAGCCGGATCAAGCAGGATACGGTGATGGGTGTGGTCTTCTCGGGGATGTTCGGCGCAGGGCTCGTGCTCTACACCAAGATCCAGAGTGACGTGCACCTCGATCACATCCTCTTCGGCGACATGCTCGGTATCGGTTGGGGTGACATCATCGAAACCGGCCTGATTGCGCTTGTGGCTGCTGGCATCCTTGCCGTCAAATGGCGGGATTTCCTGCTGCATGCCTTCGATCCTGCCCAGGCAAAGGCGGTCGGACTTCGCGTTAACTGGCTGCACTATGGGTTGCTTGCCATCCTGTCGCTGACGATTGTCGGGGCGCTCAAGGCCGTCGGGTTGATCCTCGCCATCGCGATGCTGATCGCCCCTGGCGCCATCGCCTTCCTGATCACCCGCACCATGGGCAGCATGCTGATCGCCGCCGTCCTGGTTGCAGTGGTCGCCTCTTTCTCCGGTGTCTACGTCTCATTCTTCATCGACAGCGCGCCCGCTCCGACGATCGTGCTCCTTATGACTGCGATGTTCGTCGTCGCCTTCGCATGGTCCTCCTGGCGAACGGCACGGATGGAGGCACGGCGGACGATCGTCGAGTGAGCTCAACTCCGACAGCGTGCGCAGACATCAGTAACCGACTTTGCGGGACCTGTTGCTCCCTCTTTCACGCGCCCGATAGAAATGTGCGGTGCCTAGGCGGCACCACGCATTTTTGCCGTGGCCATGGCATTGCCCGCCGCGTCGAAGCGGTGAACGCGCCATTCGATCGGCGCAATTTGCAGTCTTTGACCGGGTTGATGCCCCGAGACACCGTTTTCCCGAACGATCACCGGCTCGGACGATCCAACGTCGAGATAGACGTAGCTGTCGGAACCGAGAATTTCCGAATGAACCACGGTTCCGGCCCATTGTCCCTCGTGAGGCGTGATGTCGATATGCTCGGCACGGATGCCGATCGTATGGGCATCGTAGGGCCGCGAGAAATCACCGGAGAGGAAGTTCATTTTGGGCGACCCGATGAAGCCGGCGACGAAGAGCGAATTGGGGCTCTCATAGAGTTCCAAAGGCGTGCCGATCTGCTCGACGAGCCCGTCTCTCAGGACGCAGATGCGATCCGCGAGCGTCATCGCCTCGACCTGATCGTGGGTGACGTAGATCATGGTGGTCTTGTGCATGCTGCGATGGAGCTTGGCGATCTCCAGGCGCGTTGCCACGCGCAACGCCGCATCGAGGTTCGACAGCGGCTCGTCGAACAGGAAGACCTTCGGATCGCGCACGATGGCCCGGCCGATCGCCACGCGCTGGCGTTGGCCGCCCGAAAGCTGCCGCGGCAATCGCTCGAGATAAGGCGTGAGTTGCAGCATCTCGGCGGCTGAATGCACGCGCTGCTTGCATTGCGCCTTGTCCCGGCCGGCGAGCTGCATGCCGAATGCCATGTTCTCGTAGACCGTCATATGCGGATAAAGCGCATAGGACTGGAACACCATGGCGATGCCGCGCTTGGGAGGCGTGAGTTGATTGACGACCTGTCCGTCGAACAAAAGGGTGCCCGAGGTGATTTCCTCCAGGCCCGAGATGAGCCGAAGCAAGGTGGACTTACCGCAGCCGGAAGGTCCGACGAATACCATGAACTCGCCCGACCGGATGTCCATGCTGACGCCCTTGATGACCTCGTAGGCGCCAAAGGACTTGCGGATATCCCGCAGTTGAATCTCTGCCATTTATTTTCTCCTATCCTTTGACGCCGCCGGCGGTGAGGCCGGATATGATCCGCCGCTGAAAGATCAGCACGAGGATCACCAGGGGAACTGTGACGATCACGGACGCGGCCATGATGCTGCCCCATGGAATTTCAAACTGACTGCCGCCCGACAGCAGGGCGATGGCTACCGGGACCGTGCGCTGGGTATCCGATGAGGTGAATGTCAGGGCAAATAGGAACTCGTTCCAGGCGGCGATAAAGGCAAGCAGCCCTGTCGTCACGAGTGCTGGCCACATCAGCGGCATGAACACCCGCGTGATGATCACCCAGGGAGAGGCGCCGTCCACGATGGCCGCTTCCTCGATCTCGATCGGCAGGTCCCGCATGAAGGTGGTCAGCACCCACACCGTAAAGGGCAGCGTGAAGATCATGTAGGAGAAGATCAGTGCAAATGGCGTATTGAAGATGCCGATCCAGCGGATGAGCTCGAACAGCCCCGCGAGCACCGCGATATGCGGAAACATCGAGACCGCCAGGATGGTAAGGAGCAGCAGGGACCGCCCGCGAAACCGCACCCGCGCCAGCGCAAAGGATGCCGTGACTGCGAGCAGCAGCGAAAGAGCCACCACCAGTCCGGCGATCATCAGCGAATTGCCGAGATTCCTCACGAAGCTGCCGCTGGACAGGACGCCGGTATAGTTTGCCAGGGAAAGAGATGTTGGCCAGTAGTCCACCCGGAACAAGGCCGTCCCGGATTTGAAGCTCGTCAGGATCGCGTAGTAGAAGGGGAACACTGCGATGACGATGATCGTGGCGACGAGGGCATAGAACGCCGTGCGCTTTGCAAGTGTGGCAACCATCAACGCTCTCCTCCGTCCAGGTTGACGCGGCCGAACCACATGTAGAGGACCGTAATCGTCGCGATGATCAGGAACAGCATGGTCGAAGCCGCCGCTCCATAGGCGAATTTGTCGAATTCGAAGAGGTTTTCGCGGGCAAGCACCGACATGGTCCGCGTCTGAGCGTTATTGGGCGTCAGCACATAGATGAGATCGAAGATACGCAGCGAGTCGAGCATGCGGAAGATGACGGCGACCATGAGCGCCGGACGGATCAAGGGCAAGGTCAGGCGCCAGAAAACCCGCACCGGATGGATACCGTCGATCCGTGCAGCCTCGTAGATATCGCCGGGAACCATCTGCAGGCCCGCGAGGATCAACAGCGCCATGAACGGCGTGGTCTTCCAGACATCGACAACCAGCACCGCGAACATTGCCGTGTCCGGACTGGCGGTCCAGGCGATCTTCTGGCTGATCAGCCCGAGGCCAAGGAAAATATCGTTCAAGATGCCAAATTGATCATTCAGCATCCAGGCCCACATCTTGGCCGAAACGATGGTGGGAATGGCCCAGGGGATGAGAATGGCGGCGCGGACAAGGCCGCGACCAGGAAACTCTGCATTCAGTACAAGCGCCACGATCAGCCCGAGCGCGGTTTCGATGCTGACCGAGATCAACGTGAACTTCAGGGTATTCCAGACAGCGCGCCACCAGGCCGGATCGGCGAGAAGACCGCTAAAGATGGTGCGGCCGCTCTTCAGTGTTACCCACGACAGGTAGTTCTTGAGGCCGACGAACTCCGCGCCGGACAGATTGGTCAGCGACGCGTCGGTGAAGCTGAAATAGATGGTTCTGACAAGTGGCCAGCCCGCGACGACGGCGAGCACGAACAGGGTCGGCGCCAGGAATATCCATGCCGAGCGGATGCGCTGCGCCTGCAGGTCGGAACCGATCCGGCTGCGTGCCACCTGCACGGCCGGGGACGTTTCAAGGGAAAGTTCGGTCATGATGATTGCCCACACGTTGTCATCCGGCGAGGGCCGGAAGCATCGATCTTGCGAAGACGGCAGCCGCAAGCGGCTACCGTCCGTGGCTGAATGCGATTACCAGGTATCGCCCTTGAGTTCGGTCAGCTCGACTTCGAGAAGTTCGAGATTCTCGGCGGCCGAACCGTTTCCGGAAAGCGTGTTGTGCACCGCGCCCCAGAATTTCGAAGAGACCTCGTTGTACTTGACCTTTGCCACCGCCGACGGACGCGGTACGGCATTCTGGAAAATCGGCTTCCAGCTCGCCATGAACGGTTGGCTCGCGGCTATGTCGGTGTCGTCATAAAGCGCCGAAAGGGTCGGCAGGTTGGAAAGCTCCACCGCGCGCTTCTTTTGCACTTCCTTCGAGGCAAGGAACTTCACCAGCTCGATTGCGGCTTCCTGTTCATCGGAATATTTCGAGACGGCAAGATTCCAGCCGCCAAGTGCCGACGATGGCTGATCGCCGTCGGCTGCGACCGGAAGCGGCATGACGTCGAATTTGCCCTTGATCGCGCTGTCGTCTCCGTTGCCGAGCGCATAAGCATAGGGCCAGTTGCGCATGAAGGCCGCCTTGCCGGTTTGCCAGACGCCACGTGCCTCTTCCTCCTGGTAGGCGAGCACGCCTTCCGGCGTGATGGTGCCGATCCAGCCCTTTGCCCGGTCGATGGCGGCGGCTGCCTTTTCATTGTTGACCGAAATCGTTCCGTCCGGCTCGACGATCTGTCCGCCGCCCGACGATTTGATCCATTCAAGCGCATTGCAGGTCAGGCCCTCATAGGCATTGGCCTGGAACACGAAGCCCCAGAAGTCCGACTGCCCGGCGGCGCGTTCCTTTTCCTGGATTTCCTTTGCCGTCGCTTCCAACTCGTTCCACGTCTTGGGCGGCTGCTTGCCGTATTTTTCCAGAAGGTCCTTGCGGTAGAACATGGCGGGCGCGTCGGTGAACATCGGCAAGGCGACAAGCTTGCCGTTGACCGTTTGCGACGCGATGATCGACGGGAAAAACTCGGCCGTCATATCCTTGGTGGCGTCTGTCAGATCGACAAACTGTTCGGCAAGCTGAGGCGCCCAGATGACATCGGTCTGGTAGACATCGACATCCGTGTTTCCGGCTGCGAGCCACAAACGGTATTGCCCGAACTGCTCGCTGCTCGAGGCGGGCATCGTCACGAGATTGACCTTGTTGCCCGTTTTTGCCTCGAACTCGACAAGCCGTGCGCGCAGGAATTCCGCACTCTTGCCGGTCGAGTTTGCCGCGATCGACAGGTCAGTGGCAGACGCACTGCCCATGATCGCACCCAGTATTGCAGCGGTCGCAAGAAGTTTCATTGTCATCGGCTCCTCCCAGGCCTCCAAGCGCCCGCTGACACCCGGATCAGCAAAAATCGAAAGCGCTTTGGTTGCCCTAAGGCTGTCAGAAACGAGAAATCGAGTCAAGGTGCAACAGACGGCTGCGTACATTCCCTACAAGCACGATTGACAAAGCAATTTATAATCAATTGGATGATCTATATCCGTACGGGACTATGAGAGCCCGAATCTCAAAAAGAGAGACTTTAACAAAGATGCCAGATTGAAAACGTTTTAGTTCGATTATTGCGCGTGTATGCGGATCTTTCCGTGAGATGGATTGCTGGCAGCGGGGCGGTGGAGCTATAGCTAATAATCAGCATGCGAAACCGCGTCGGACCATATGAAACTCAAAGAATTTGCCAAGCATCTCGACCTCTCGCCGACCACCGTAAGCCGAGCCCTGAGCGGTTACCCGGAAGTGCGCGAAAGCACCCGCAAGCGCGTTGCCGATGCGGCGATACGCCTGGGCTATCGGCCGAACATCAACGCCGTGCGCCTCGTGACCGGACGCGTGGGTTCCATTGGCATATTGATGGTGAAGGGGCGGGAAAGTAATTTCGCTGAATTCCTGAGCGGAATGGGCGAGCGCCTGGGGGGAGAGGATATCGACATCCTCGTCAGCCCGATAATCGAACATGACGCCAACGACGAAATGCAACTTTTTAGCCGGCTGGTGGAAAGCCGGCGCGTCGACGCCATCATCGTCAATACGCCGAGACCGAATGACGAGCGCATCGCTCTCCTGCACAAGTTGGGCATGCCGTTTCTGGTTCACGGCCGGTCCGATACGGATGTCCCCTATGCGTGGCTCGATATCGACAATGAAGGCGCGGTCAAGCGCGCAACGGCTCAGCTGCTCGATCTTGGACACAGGCGGATCGCCATGATCAATGGCCGCCCAGGCGTCACGTTTTCCATGCACCGCGACAAGGGGTATCGTGACGCGCTGGTCGAACGCGGCGTGCCGTTCGATCCGCGTCTGGTCGCTCATGGAGGTTTCACCGACGAGGTCGGCTTCCGCTTCGCACGGTCCTTCCTTGAACTGTCACCGCGCCCGACGGCTTTCGTCGCGGGCTCGATGATGACGGCGCTCGGCGTCTATCGCGCAGCAAGATCTCTCGACCTTGTCGTCGGCAAAGATATTTCGGTTATCGCTCACGACGATGTCTATCCCTATCTGAATGCTGACAACATGGCTCCATCGCTGTCGACGACACGGTCATCCATACGTGCTGCCGGCGCACGGTCGGCTGAACTGGTCCTGCAGCTCCTTGCAGGCAAGTCGCCGGCAGAAATACACGAGCTCTGGCCGATTGAACTGATCCTTCGACAGTCGACAGGTCCCGTCAATGCTACTTCCGAACGGTAAGGCTGACTACAAGCAACGGGACTGTCGCCGACCCAAGACGATGGTGATGTTCGCTTTACCGCGGACTATTCTGCAAGAATGAATCCCCGTGATCGAGATAGTCAATCGCCAGCGCGTCGAACCTGGAGGCAGTCGGTCCTCCGGAAATATTCGTCCAAAGCCCGATATGCAGGCCCTTTTCCAGCGTCGCGCTTAGGGGACGCCGCAGCAAAGCGCGCCGCTTAGAAGCGGCACCGAAGGTGACGTGTTTCTTGATTGCCTTCAATATACACGAAAGTCTAATTTAGTTAGGTAGGCATAACTTTTTCTGGTCGATTTTCATCGAAGAATGCTTCGAAATTATCCATGCAAATACCTACATAATTTTAGTGGAAAATAACTTGACTTAATGTGTGATCGTAAAAGTACAATCTATGTAGTTTTTCACTACAGTAAAGCACTTTGACATATTTTTTTAGTTGACAGACCAAAAATACCTGATGCTAATGTCGGCAAGTCTAAGATTAATTGAGCGTGTGTCCGAATAGGCTAAGACGATGCTGGCTGTGCTGTCGAAGCAACTGGAGTTTGTGCCTAACCGGCTGATTCCGTGACATGACCCGGCATGACGCTCAGCCTGAACTCAGGACGGGGAAAGCTTTCATGAAAGACCAGTCAGTGGGCGAGCTTGTCCAGGCGTTAAGGGTCATGAGAGTATCCACGCCACTTGGAGACAGCATTCTTCTCGCCGAAAAGGCGAACATCTTGGAAGCTGTCAACGAGATGTTCGAAATCGAGATCTCGGTGCGGGCAAAGCGTGACATCCGACCGGAGGAGTTGATCGGCAAAGCGGTTAGTCTGGAGATCGAAGTCGAAAGCAGCGAGGAAGGTCTTGACAGCGCCTATCGCCCTTTCAACGGCGTGGTGACAGAGCTGCACGAAGGTCCGGCCATGTCTAGAGGTCTGCGGTCCTACAGCGTCATTCTGCGACCTCAATTGTGGCTGCTGTCGCAGACGAGAGAATCGCGCATCTGGATGGATATGACCACGATGGATGTGCTCGACACGCTGATGAAAGAACACGGTCTGCCGCATGCCGACGTTGTCGGCATCATTCATCCGGTACCAGCAATTCATTATTCCACCCAGTTCAACGAATCGGACCTCGATTACCTGTTGCGCCGCATCGAGCAGGACGGGCTCTTTTGGTTCTTTCGCCACGAGCAAGGCACGCACCGATTGGTCGTCGCCAACCATCCGATGGGCTGGCAGAAACCGCTGGAAGGCAGGAGCCGGGTTCGTATTGCCGCTGGATCCAGCGACAGAAGTCACATCCACGAATGGACGCGCCGGTTTGCCTATGTCCCGGGGAAGCGAACAGGGGCTGACTGGAACTACAAGACCTTTCGCGCCATTCCGCTCGACACGACGCCGTCGCTCGTCTCGCTGCCCGGCAACGACAGGCGAGAAGTGTTCGATTGGCCCGCTTATTCCATGACGTCGCAAGAGATCGAGCAGGCCCAGAAGCTGCGCATGCAGGCGAGTGAGGCCGACCACGAAAGGGTTAGCGGATCTTCCGATGTGAGAATTCTGGAATCCGGGCGCCGTTTCATGCCCTATGACGAAGCTAATCCCGATGCCAGACACGAGGAGCACGTGATCGTCAAAGCCATGCACGAAGTCGTCAACAGAAGTTTTGAAACGACGAGTTCGCTGCCGGAATATCGCAATAGTTTTGAGGCCATCCCCGCCCGCGTGCCGCTCACGCCGCACCGGACAACCCACAGACCGCGTATCGCCGGTCTCCAGGTGGCGGTTGTCGCCGGTCCCGAAGGTGAGGAGATCCATTGCGACGCCAACGGCTGCGTGAAGCTGTGGTTTCCCTGGCAGCGCCATCGGGCAAAAAAGGACGGCAGTGATACGAAATGGATAAGGACGGCTCAAAATTGGGCCGGCAGTGGCTGGGGCGGCCAGATCATTCCGCGTGTCGGCATGGAGGTCATGGTTGCCTTCATCGACGGTGATCCGGATCGGCCATTGGTCGTGGGGGCCGTACCCAACCCGGCAAACAGGGTTCCCTACGATCTACCCCTCAACAAGACCAAGAGCGTCTTTCGGACACAAACCCATAAAGGAAACGGCTTCAATGAAATCTCCTTCGAAGATGACCTAGGACATGAGGAAATATTTATTCACGCCCAGCGCGACAAGCTTGAGATGGTCTCCAACCGCTCGTTTGAAATCGTCGGCGACAGCTACGACGGAATAATCTCGGGTATCAGGAGCATGTCGAGCATTTCCCTGAACCCTGCGTTGCAGAAGGGGATGAAATCGCTTCTCGAACGCGCTTTGGAGGCGCCCAGGGAGCGCAACAAGACCCGCCGATAGCTGAGGAGAATACTCATGCCGCAGATTGCACGCATCGGAGACACGGTCTCGTGCCTCAAGGGACAAACAACAATCATTGGCGGTTCACAGAACCAGGCAGGGGGCCGAGGAATAGCACGTGTGGGCGACGCGACCGGTTGCGGCTGCACGATCTCGAGCGGTGCAAAAAATGTCCGGTGCGATGGCCAGCAGGTCGCGCATGTGGGTAGCACCGTGTCGTGTGGCGGAACCGTTACGGGCGGCTGTTCCGATGTGAGCGCCAGCTGACCTTGCCCCCGATTTTCCCCAACACGGAAAGCAATCTTTGTACAGAAGGAGCATCTGCATGACTGTAGTAAGGACAGAACCGGATGATAGCGACGACACCGAAAAGATAGGAATGTACGTTGGTGCCAGAACCACCTTCATAGATGGAGTGGACAGGACATTCCGCAATGGGGACGAGATCATCGTCCATACGGGATCGAAACACTCCGTGAATGTTGTCACTGAATCGACCGAATTCATCGGCGTGTCAAACACACTCGAAAATGGCCTAAAGAGCACGCTAGCCACCGGCATGCGGCACACCATGTTCAATGGAATTTGGTACGATAGCTGGAACGGGCTGAAGTATGTCTACAACAATGGGGACCAGCACGAATTAAGTTATGGAAAAAAATATAGTTATCACGAACAAGAAGTCGTAAATGTATTTACGAAAAAGGAGGAAAAAGTCGAAGAAATGAACATTTCTTCGGGCAAGACCAAATTCTCTTTGTCCGAGGCTGGCGTGAAAATCTCCATCGGAGACAGTGAGATCAGCATCACCGCCGAGGGTATCAAGATTAAGGGAAAAATTGATCTTGGATGAAGTTCAATATCAGCCAAGTCTTAGGAATGTCCATGACGTCAAAGACCAAGAGTTCGTCTCATGCTCGTCTATCTGCGTACGAAGCGCGCGCTACCGCGGGCGTTCCTCGTCTCCACGAAATAGAGCCTGTCGCGCCGTTTCTGATCGTGTTCAATGCTGCTGAGTCGTTTGATGCCTACAGGCTGGCTGTGAAGAGCAAGGTTCGGCTCGTCACCATGATGTCATTTCCGGACGCGACGTTTCCGTGCACCATCGGCGTGGCATTCGACGACTGGAACGAGCTGGCCCGCAACATGTGCGAACGATCCCGTGGATACGTCCTGTCGCGTGCCGAAAAATACCTGTCGGATACATCCAGTGGTCCGCGCGCCGAGATGCTTTCGAACCCGCAGTTCACGCTCAACAATCCATTCGACCCAATCTCGGTAGCCAAGTTGGCGATGAATGAAAGTGGAAATGTCGCCGTTGAACAGCCGGGAGGTGGCGGCATGGTGCAGACCTTCGATGGTGAAGCATTCAGTGCCATCCGTCCCGCCGGTTTCGATTTCTCGCACCATCAATACCCGAAGGACATCGAAGGGATTCGGGACAACCCTGACGTCGGTCGCGTCATCGATTTGGCATGTCTCAATGCCATCGCCGAACTCTTTGTCGAAGGGGAGTGGAAATTCATCGGGGCTCCCGACGTTGTCAGAATGTGCGCCGGGGTGATAAAATCGTCAAACTACAAGGATTTTACAGGTCTGGCGCAGCGCCTGACATCGCCGGTCACTGAAATTGTAGGAAAATATATCTGCTACGCAGCAGGATCCATTCAGTACGATCATATCGTACGGCTTGCACGAGGCGTCGCTTTATCCGACGAGATCGACAATGTTCCTCTTTCTTTGGAGCGCTGGCAGCAGTTGCTTGATGCCGAGCAGCTTGGACCAACAGAGAAGGTGAGGCAGTTCGAACTGGAAATGACGACGTTTCAGGTCCGAAATGGCCAGGCGCGAATTTGAACCGGCAGCATATGAAGCGCGGGTCTACCCGAGCCCTCCAAATGTGGAGTAACGGGCAGGCCCCGGCGTGAGCATGGCCGCGCTTGGCACTCAAAACGTCGCCATGCACCGTCGTCCCGCATCCGGTCTTTGCTCGCGTGGTGTCCCGCGCATAGATGCCGCTGTAGCGGGCGGCGGCAGTGGTTGCAAATGTGCCACTTTTGTTGCCGGTAAAGTTGTCGCGCCGGCTGTTTTTCTAACGCATCGTATTGTCATGGCACGCATGACTGGTATCTCTACGAAGAACGAATCTACCAGAGGGATATGTTATGCGGGTGGTGCTGCCGGTTGTCATTTGTATGGTGTTGAGCGCGTGCGCGCGCCCCTCGGATGGGCCGAACGTGAGTGACATCTACAACGCAAAGATCGCCGGCACCAACGAGCGCATCCAGGTTGTGGAACTGGCAAAAGCGCCCATGGGCGTAACCTCGTCGGCACCACTCGCCTATTTTCCGTCCGACAAGGGACTGAGTGTCATGCACTCGGGCGGCTATATGGACCAGCGGCTGCGCCGCGGCGACGTCATAGAAGTTACGATTATCGACACGGGGGAAGAAGCCCTGTTTTCGTCTGCCAACAGCAAGACGTTGAACCTTGGCCGTTTCACGGTTGACTCAAGTGGTGCCGTGACGCTTCCCTTCGTCGGTCGCCAGCGGGTGCTTGAATCGACGCCTGAATCCCTGCAGGTGCAGATCGTCAATGGTCTGCGCGGGACGGCGGTCAATCCGCAGGCGATCGTAACCGTGGTCGAGAAACCGACAAGCGGCATTGTCGTCAACGGCGACGTGCGGGCGGCAGGACGCTTTCCACTAACGGCGCGCAAGGAGCGGGTGCTGGACGCGATTGCCCTTGCTGGCGGAGCGTCCTCGGCGCCGGGTTCGACCACCGTTACGCTGATGCGCGGCAAGCAGCGCGTCGACGTGCCGTTGGCCCGCCTTTTGGAGGACGACAGCCAAAACGTCTATCTGCTGCCGAACGATCAGGTGTTCGTCGAGAGCGATTCGCCGACTTTCACTGCGATCGGCGCCTTCAAGAGCGCAGGCGAGTTTGAGTTCGAGCAGGGCAAGCTGACGCTTGCGCAGGCACTCGCCCGGGCTGGCGGGCTGCTCGATGACCGCGCCGACGCGCGCAACTTCTACGTCTTCCGCAATCAGGTGTTCTTCGAGCAACCGGAGAGATTGGATCCGAAAACCGGTGCAATGCCGATCGTCACGACAAAGCCGGTGATCTACCGCGTAAACCTACACGATGTAGCCAACTTCGCTTTGATGCAGCAGTTCAAGATGCAAGACGGTGACATGCTCTACGCCAGCAATGCCCGGCTCGTCGACGCCGCCAAACTGATAACCGTATTTCAGAAGAGCGCTGCAACAGCCGCGGCGCCACTGCCGGGTTCCTAAAGGTCGCATGACCGGCACTGGTCTTCGAGCAGAGCGGCTGCTGCCATCGTGTCGTGCGGCCGATCGGCCGGATCGGGCTGCATTAGTTGCTCGGCCAGTGCCGAGAGCTTGGGGAGTTCGACCCCGCCGGCGTCCGATCGTTCGACGAGCTCGTGGAGAATGCGACCGCATGCGTAGAGATCGGACCTTGGCTCAGGACGTGCGCCGCCGAGTTGTTCCGGTGCTGCGAAATCAGGATGGGCGCCGCGTGCCATGTCCAGATCTTGGTGCAGCTCTTCCTGGCGCAACGCAAGACCGAAATCGGCGATCTTCAGGCAACGGCAATCTTCATCGGCGAAAAGCAGATTGGCCGGTGAAATGTCGCCATGGACGATACCCTCCGCGTGCAGATAACCAAGCGCTGAAAACAGCGATCGCATGATACCCGCTATTTTCGAAGCCGCGAACGCGCGTTCCCTCAGGCATTGGGACAATGTTGCCGGCATCCAGTCCGAAAGCAGCGCCGGCCGTCCATCGGCAAGCCGCAGGGTTGCGCGGATGGCGACAATGTTTGGGTTTTCGAGCGCGCCGGCAAGCCGTCCCTCGTGCAGCAGCCATTGCCGCAAGACGACATCGTCTCGCCGGTCCGGCGGCAGCGTCTTGAGCGCATGCGCCGTTCCCAGATCGCGATGCCGCAACTTCATGACCAGGGTCCTCTCGCTTGCGTAAACGATTTCGTCCACCGAGAAACTGTTGGCAATGAGATCGGGGGCGTGAGGGGCGAGCCTGGAATGGCCGCGGTCGAGCGCATCTCGCAACCGATCTATCGTCAGGCGTCGAGCCTCACCGGCGGGTGCTTGACCCAGAGCCGCCCACAGGGCCGAAAACCGTGCCGAAACGAGGGCGTATTCGTTCTTCTCATCGCCGCTCATGGCAGGCTGACGTCGACGACGATGGCAGTGAGATTATCACGCGAATTGCCTATCAACCCGTCCTGCACCAGCGCTTCGGCAGCGCGTTCGAGTTCGACGTCGACAAGCACCTCGGCAACCGCACGCTCACCGAGCACACGGGTGAGGCTGCCGCTGCAGAGAAGGAAGCGGTCGCCTTCGTGGAGAATGCCGGTGTGCGTCTCGGGAACGAGTTGTCGCTCCGCGCCAAGGTAATGGGTCAGTCTTCGCTTCATGCCGACCTCGATGTGGTCTCGGGTAAGGCAGCGCATGAGGCCGTCGCGCAGGAGATAGCATCGCGCATCGCCTGCCCAGACGACGGCAAAGCTATCGTCCCTGATGGACAGCACCACCACGCTGGCGGTTGGCGCGTCCCGTTGACCCGAGGATGCGATGGAATGCAGCAGGCTGTGGGCGCGTCCAAGCTTTCCCTTGATGTCCTTGACGTTTTCCTCGAGGGCTTCGTGCCCGCGTGCTTCGGCAAGTGCGGCGGTGGTGAGACGCGCTGCTTCGGCCGCCGCCGGCTCATCCCCGATGCCGTCCGCAACCGCATATAGGCATGCTGCGTCCGATACGATCAGTGCATCGGCATTGAGCGACAGCCGCGTACCGACATGCGTGGCATGACTATGGGCGATGTCGAGGACCGGTGTTACATGCCGCGGTTCCGCTATCGGTGCGGCGACGGCATTCGCGCCGCGCAAGGGTACCGCTTGCGGATGGAGAGCGGGACCAACAGCATCTGCCGCCTTGGCCGAACGCGTCCGTGCCTGCTCGGAGGGCTCCTGAGACAACGCCTCTGTCCGTGGGGGCGCATCATCGCTATCGACCAAACGCAGGAAGTCGCCAAGGGCAGGGGCCGAAACGGTGCGAAAACCCTTCACCTGGCGGCTTGCCGCATCCGTCCTCCACCAGAGCGTGGTGCGTTCACGCCGCTGTGCGGCAAACCGTCCAGCGATTGCCGATTTCTCGGCGTGCGGCAGACGCAGACGTTTGAGGTTTGCAGTGAAGGTGCCGATGTCAAAGTCGCGTGCGAGGGACGTTTCGCCCAGCGCCTCGGCGGCGGTGAACCAGGCGGCGTCGAGAAAGAGTTGTCTCGGATGGTCGTCGAAGGCATGCAGCTGCGCGGCAATGATGAGCGGGAAGGTGCGGCCGACCCGATCCGTGCTCGCCAACAGCACCCCGGCAATCGTCGCTGGTCCCCAGAGACCACGTTCTACGATGAATCGCCAGGGCGGCATGGCATGGAAGTGATGGCGCCAGTGGCTGCCAAGTCGTTCCTCGCCGGCCCTCAAGCCCGACTGCACCCATTCATCCAGCTCGCGCTGAAGGGAAAGACCGACGCCGCTCGATACGAAATCGCCATGACTTGGCAGCTTTCCGAAGAAGCCGATACGGTCAGTTTCCGAAGCCTTGATTTCACTCGTCTGGCGTTGGTTCATCGCATCAAGTCCCCTCAGAACTGGACAGGACAGGAGAAGTCTGACAGGGCCGGAAGGCGGAGCGGGTTGAGAACGGAACCGAATTGTACCTCGAACTCCGCGGCCTGCCCGTTGTTTTCGAAGCGTGCACGGATGAGATCCTCACCTTCGTGCATCAGCGTGGCCCTGTCAAAGAGACGGAACGGCGACCAGTCTCCGCTTTCGGTCATGGCCTGTTGCCAGCCGCCAGGCTGGAAGGCAACGCGCGAGACATTGCTGCCTTCGCTCGATGGCCAGGAAATCGATTTCGCCTGGATCGGCCCGTGGTAGTAGACCACGCGTTCGCCCTCGATCTCCATCATCACGGCGTTGGCCGAATGTGACAGGGAGACCGGCTTCACCTTGATCGAGATGGCCGGGTTCGTGCCGGAGGCAGGAAAGAAGGCCCGGCGGATCTTGTCGGCATTCTCGAACTCGGCGATGCCAGCGCTCGGAATGCCGTCGGCGCCGAACGTACCGCGCCATCCCCAAGGGCTCGAACTGGTGTCGACGAAGGCTTCCAGGCGTTCCTTATAAAAGGTTTGGAACAGACCTCCCGGCCCGAAGAGGCGTACAAAGTCTCCCATCGGCACATCGCGTGGGGAGTTCCGGTCGAACGGATAACGGCCCGAGACGATGCTTGAACACAGGTTGGCACCATCGGCCGCCCACAGGTCGTTGATGCGCGCCCGTGCGGTCTTGACGGCGAGGGAGCCGACATCGACGGCAACTCCTGCCATCCAGACGTCGAGCGGCGGCGGCAGGCTGCGGGCTTCCTGCAGCAGGTCCTGGTTGGCACTGGTCAACTGGCCGCTGGCGTCGAACACCTGGGCGATCTCTTCCGAAGAGGTGGAGGCGCGCGACAGCTGGCTATAGACATTCCGCAAAAGCGGCTGCAGCGCCTGAACCTTGGATCTGGGCGCCTCTTGCGATCCATCGTCCTGGCCCGCGGCGTTCTGAGGCACTTCGAGCGCAGTGCGAAGGCCGGCATACATATCCGGCGCATTGGCGGATCCGGAGAGCGCCGTGATCAGCGTGCCTTTCGGCGTTTCGGCGGTCGATGCCAGTTCAGCGCCAGCCAAGGTCCGTAAATCGGTTGCAGTGACAATTGATCTCACGGCCGCCTCGACGGGGCTTGGCTCGTTGGCGAGAATGCGCGCCGTCTCGGTCGCATCGGCCGGCGTCTGGGACGGCCGGACGCGGATGTCGGCAAGCATGGTCGACCACTGCGACTGAAACGCATCAAAATAGAGTTGCAGCGCGGCCTGCGCGACGCCGTCGACCGTCACCCCGGGGAACTCGACCTTGCCGCCGCGAACCCATTGTTCATCGATCGCTTCGGCTGCGGCATCGGTTATGCGTGGCAGCACGACTGTCCGGTAGCCGGCGGAGGTGAACAGGCCTGGGATGCCTTGGCGCAGGGGGGCCTTGGAAGCGCGCGAGAACACCTGCTCGCCGAGCGGACCGAGTGCGTCGGCGGCATTCCAGCCTGGCAGGGCGCGCGTTTCGCGATAGTTGGCGACGATGTCGTAGGCCCGGCTCGCAAGGCCTTGCGAGCGTATCTTCTCTCGGGCCTGCGCGATCAGCCGGTCGTCGAGCGCGAGGGGGGGCAGGGCACCACTGGCCAGTGCCTTGACATGGCCGAGCAACGCGTGCCGCGCCGCGGCACGCCCCTCGCCGGGGTAAAGTGCTACGAACATGTCCTCGGCCTGGAGCGAGACGAACTCGGGATCCAGCCGGCCAAGCCCTCCCAGCATGCCATAGAGCTTCAGCGCGTTGAAGGTCCTGGCCGTATTGCTGTCAGCTTTCATGTCCTTTTGCGCTTGCACGAGCATGCGCGGCAGGAGTAGCGCATTCAGTGCACGCTGGTATGCGTCGCGATGCCGTCCTTCGATCTTGCCTTCCTGATCAAGGCCAAAGCTGAACGGCCAGAAGCTTGCTTGCACAAAACCGGTAGGCACGGCCCGCAATTCGTCGAGCGCCGGCATGACCCGAAGGAAGTCGGCATCGGACACGTCACGCACCGAGATACCGCGCGCCAGTTCCTCGTAGGTATCCAGGCGCTGTTCGGCATCGGCGAGTGCGTCAATATTGCGGACGTAGGTCGCGATCCAGCTCGTGACGATGACGACCAGAACGGCCGCTGCCATCCCATAGGCGCAACGGCGCAGAATGCGTTGCCGGCGCGAAAGTCGGCGGTCGCGCGCAACCAGGGATGCCTCTGCGAAAATGACTTCCTTGAAAAGGCGTGACAGGAAATAGCTGCGCTTGAGCCGAGGTGCGGCAATCCTGCTCTCCTCTTGCGTACCGGACGCAAGATAGAGGCCGCGCAACAGGGGAGGTTCGACCAGCTTTGAGCCTGAGCACAGTTCACCCAGCACTTCATGCAGGCGATCTTTGAGTGCGGCAAGCTCTGCGGGAAAGCGGAAGATGAGGCCGCGTAACCCCACATCCGGCTCCTGTTGCAATCGCTCGATCAGCATGGCGTCGACCCGCTCCTGCAGAAGCGCGAATTCCTCCATGAAGCGGTCGGGTAGGTCGGTGGCCTTGTAGCTGTCGTCCAGGCCAAAGGTCATCCCCCACACCTGTTCGCGGTCGGTCTTGCTGAAGCCGTCGAAAAATTCGACGAAGCCCGCCAGGAGGTCAGCCTTGGTCAAGACGAGGTAGATCGGTATGCGCGCGCCGAGAAACTCGTCGAGTTCTGACAGCCGATGACGGATGGCGCGGACCTCCTCCAATTGGGCCTCATGGTCGCGCGTCTTGAGGTCAGCGATCGAGATCGTCACCAGAACACCGTTTACCGGCTGTGCGCGGCGGTACTTGCGTAAGAAATTCAGGAAGCCTTCCCAACCGGCTTTGGAGGCACCATTGAGATCGTCCTGGGTGGTATAGCGTCCGGCCGTATCGATAAGGATTGCCTCGTCGGTGAACCACCAGTTGCAGTTCCGGGTGCCGCCGACACCCTGAACAGAATTGCTGCCGAGCGCGTCACCGAGCGGGAACTTCAACCCGGAATTGGTGAGGACGGTCGTCTTGCCGGAGCCGGCGGCGCCGAAAATCACGTACCAGGGCAGTTCGTAGACGTAGCCGAAACGCTTGCGCGTAACTCGCCGCAGCAGCGCCAGCGCCTCCTTCAGGCGGTTGTGAATCTCGCTGACTTCGGCCTGTTGGCTGGCAGCGGCGTCCGCGCCCGCATCCTTGGCGAGATCATCGACGAGTTCCGCATCGCGCTTGCGGGCTCTATAGAAGGAAAGAGCAAGATAGGCGACCCAGGCGCAAAGAACGAAGCCGATAGCAACGAGGCGGGCGGTGACGCTTGCCAGCGGCTTGAAATCGCCGAAACCGAGCAGATAACCGTAGAACCAGATGACAACACAGATCGCTGCCACCCAGATGATGGACAGGAAGCGCGGCCCCAGAAGACCCGCATAGGCTTCGACATAGGAACGGAGCGTATAAAAATAGCTGAGCGGGTTCATGGAGATCCGTTTTCTGCGTCAGGCGTGTTTGTGGCCGGATTGGCGCGAACCGGCACCGATGTGATACCGGCACCTTCGATCTTTTCGCCTGGATCGGTCAGAACCAGTATTTCGGTGCGTCGGTTCATTTCGCGGCCTTCCGGCGTGTCGTTGCTGGCGATTGGGTCGCTGTCGGCCCGTCCATCGGCGATGATCGCGTTTGCTCCGGCATAGGCAGCGAGAATGTCGCCGACCGCTTTGGCGCGCGCTTCCGAAAGATGCCAGTTCGAAGGGAACTGCACGGTGCGTATGGGCACATTGTCGGTGTAACCGATCACGATCGCGCGAAACTGCTCGGCAGCCAGCGCGCCACCGATCCGTTCAAGCAGGCCGCGGAAAGGGTCGCTGACCTCGGCGCTTCCGACATCGAAGAGGCCCGAATTGTTGATACGAACGAGAAGCCGCCCGTCGGCATTCGACAGCGTCACCAGCTTGCGCTCGACTTCGGGTTGGAGGAAGGCCAGCAGGTTGTCGAGGCGACTGGGGGGCTGCTCCGGCTCAGGTTCCGGTTCCAGCTGCCGCGCGGGCGGCTTCGTTACCTCTTCGACCACACGCGGCGTCTCGATCGGCTGCTGCGGCACCTCTGCCAAAAGGCTCGGCTGCTCTTTTGGCGCCAGGTTGGCAAGCCGTTGAAAGGTGCTGTCCGAGCTGTCATTGAGCGAATAGGTCACGAAAATGTAGGCGATCGCCAAGGACAGGACGAGAGTCGACAGAAGCGTCCACAGGGCAACCGAGGTGCGAAGCGGCTCGTGGCGCGCCGAGACACCTTGCCAGTGCGGCGACAATTCACGCTCGAACACGCCATATTGGCCGAGCAGCGTCTTGTAGAGGCTGTCGCGGATGCGGCCGAGTTCCAGCGTGCCTCGATCCGAGACGCGGGTTCGGCCCTCGAAGGCGAGCGACAGGCAGAGGTAGATCAGCAGCAAAAGGTCTTTGTTGGTGCCGGGGCTTTGGTGGAAATGATCAAGCAGATCAAAGACGCGGTCGCCGCCAGTGACGTCCATGTGGAAGGTCGAGACGAGACCGGAGCGCGCCCACCCGGCGCGCGCGCCCCAGGTTTTGCTGAGGATGACATCGTCGACGGTGGCGCAGACGACGTAGTGGGCTGCTCGGGCTCGCTCGGGACTGATGCGTGCCGCCGCAAGGTCGCGCTCATAGCGGCTGATCGCCTCGACGGCCGTACGCCGAAGCTCGTCGACGTCCGGTTGGGTCTCGGAGTGGCGAAGCGCATGCGCAAGGTTGAGCAGCGGCGCGCCCGACTTGACGACGGTCGGAACACCATGGCCTCCAAGATCGAAATCCTGAACCAGAGATGCGACAGACCAGCCGCGCGACGACGCCTGGCTGCCGCCCTTGGCGTCCTCGAATTCGACGACGTCATCGAGCAATTCCGCCATCTTGCGGGCGGATTTCGCCTTGCGGATCCCTTCCTCGGTGATCTCGACGACGGTGGGCAGGTCCTGCCAGGAAGATGAGCGTTCGTTGGTCATTCTCTAAGGGCCCATAGCTCCAATTCAAGCCCGGGAAACTCGCCGGCCAGATGCAGGGCGATCGCGCCTGATGTATCCAGCTGTTTCCAGAGCGGGTTCTTGGTATCGAGTTCGAAATAGATGGTGCCTGAGCGATAAGGCAATTGTCGCGGGAGCACCGGAAGCGGTCGGACCGGGATGCCTGCCAACGCCACGTTGACCAGCTCGGCGATGCGTTCGACCGGGCCGATCTTGATCTGCGCCGGCAGTTTGCGGCGCACGTCTTCCGCCGACATTTCCGCCCGCACGGCGAGCACGAAACCGGCGTCCTTGAGGAGGGAGCGGTCGTTGATCATGCCGATGCGTACCCCGTGACGTCGTTCGACGAGTTCGATCGACACCGCGGCCTGTTCCAGAACTGACGACAACGATGCGCGCAGGTCGTCAAAGACGGCGGCAAAGGTCCCCTTGAGATCGTCATGGCGATAGGGCGGAAAGTCGGTTGCCCGCTTACTGTCCATGGTAAATGTGGCCAACTCGCCAGCGAGCTGAATGCACTGCTCGTAGAAGACGATGGGGTGAAGCCGCGTCGCATTGGCGGAGATATGCTTGAGCATCGGGTCGGCACGATTGAGGATCTGCAGCAGGAAGTAGTCGCCGACCTCGGCGGTGCCGCGTATCGTCGGGTCGCCGATGCGCTCAGCGATTGCTTCAGCCCGGTGTCGCGTGATGCCGAGAAGTTCCGTGATCAGTTCACTCAGGCGTGGTTGGGCTGCGCAGGTGAGGCTTGGCGCGATATAATCCGGATCGAGCAAGACTGCCTTGTCGGAACGCACCTCGATGACACGGGCAAGACCGATCAGGTCGTATCCGGAAAGCTCATCGCCGGTCTTGAGGTAACGCAGGCAGAGGCGGCCGACATCGATCTCAGCCATGAAATCGGTGTCGACATTGGCGTCTGGAGCTTCGTAGTGGCTGGCTGCGAGGCGGACGTGGTTGAGACCGACACTGCCGTTGAGTGCGACGTCCGGTTTGCCTGGTTGGCGGGCCGGAAGCGCCAGATAGACAATTGCGTTCTTTGTCGACTCGTCAAGGTGGAGCGGTTGCGGAAGGTCGACGTCGATCGGCGCCTCGAAGGGCGTACCGTCGGGCATGATTCCGCGCAGGTTCGACAAGGCGAACTGGCCTATTGCAAGTGCACTGCGATCGATACCGATTTCTGCGATACCCCAGGGATAAGGGCTGATGTGGTGGGTCGTGGTTCGAACGAGCCGCTCCGTCCACCGATCGGACTGCTGGAAATGCTGCACGCGAAGGAACATGCCTTCGCTCCAGGCCACCCTGTTTTCGTTTCTCATGTCTTGGGACGTGTCCTTCCTGCGGTATCGGTACTCTGATGATCGCTCTCGTCGCGTCCAAGCATCGCGGCTCGGAATAGGTCGCGCAGCGAGAGCTGCCGGTTGTCTTTTTCGAATTGGGCGCAGTAAGCGCGCCAATAGCTGCGGTCGCGGCGCCAGAGCAGCTTACGCGGCTGCGCATCGACCCTGGTTTGAAGAATGCGCGGCTCCATCATGCGGCCCGTTTCGCGCACGAGTTGTTCAAGCATTTCGTTCAAGCCGATCTGGCGTTCGATCAGGGTATTGAAACGCTGGATCAGCACGTCCTCTCGATCGGCGGCAAGGAAATCGCCTTCATCGATCGATACGGGAAGATCGAGATCGAAGGTCGAATAGGCTCCATCAAGTGCCTCGCCCATCCGGTCGAGGAGCCGTTCAATATGACGCACCGCGGGGTCCCCTTGAGTGGCAGGTACAACTGCGAGTGCTGTTGCGGACATTTTGGCCGACAAGGTCGGCTCGAGCTCGCAGGGGACGAAAGCCGACGCCATCGCCTCGTCCGGTTCTGCCCTTATCTCGGCAACGGTGCTTAACCCCGACTTACGGTCCTGGCGTGGTGTCGGAACGGAAACATGCGTGGCGGATTTATGTTCGTAACGGTTGCTGCCGTCGAAATCGGCGTTCCAGTCGTCGGGCAGAATTTGCCCTGTCACGCCCTCGATCGAGGGCGGGCCGCTCCAGCCGATCTCGACATTGCGTGAAGACGTCGCACCGGTTTTCTTTTGCGGAGCAACGACAGGTAAATCCGACCACTCGTCACCACCGCGCCGACCAAGAATGCCATTGCCGGTGCTGCCGCCCGGTGCAACGTCGGCAAGAATCGATGATATTGTCAGCGGTTCGTCACTGAGTACCAGGTGGGAGGCAGGATCGCCCAAGTCGAGATCCGGCTCACCACTGATGCTTACAGAGAAGGAGAGCCCGCCGAATTCGATACGAGACTTGTCCCGCAGACGGGCTGTATCGCCTTCGTGCAATGTCACGCCGTCGACCCGCGAACCGTTGGCGCTCTGATCACGCAGGACGAAACCGTCGCGGTCGCGCTCGATCGTGCAATGATGCTTTGAGAGGAGCCGTTGAGGGTCCGGCGCCTGCCAGTCGCAGTCCGCGCCCCGCCCGAGTGTTTTACGGCCCCGCTCGAAGCTGAAGCCTTCTGCGCCGGTGGGGATTGCCTCTCCGGCGATCTGTTTGAGCTCAAGCCGCATCTTTGACCTCCGTGCGACGGCCGCCTTTCATCGACAGCGGTTCGAGGATGATCGCGTCTGCGCTGTCGCGTGCGGCCGGAGCCACCCGCGCCCAGCTGTTCCAGCCGAGTCTTGCGGGTTGGTTCGGATCACCGAGCCTGCAGTGCGGAATCTGTTCTTTCTTCAGGATGACCTGTACGTCGAAATCGAGCGTCGATCCGACATACAGTCGGGTCAGTGAAAAGATCTCCGCCACAGCGTGGCCGCCGGGGGTAAGCAGCAGGTAGTCCGAATAGTCGAGCGGTCCGATGACGACGCGGAAGCCGCCACTGAAATCTTGTACGAAGGCGCCCGCGGAAGCGTTGACGCCCAGCTGGACACCACTTCCTTCCATGTGGCTACGCTCCTGAAAGGGGATCGACAGCCAGCGGCCGCGGAACTGCTCGATTTCGATTGGAAGTCCGGTGAATTCGCGCAGCATCGCCCGAAGATTGGACATGTTGCGGCTGCGTGCGGCAAAGAAACCGCTGAAGCGCAGGATGAGCTGGTCGTCGACGCCGCTCCGTTCCTTCAGTCGGGCCGTGCCGAAACCGGTCAAGGCGAACAGGCTGGTGATGAACGCGTTGTCCTTGCGGTCGCGGTTCCAGCGCATCCGACGGGCGATGCGGTATTTCTCGGCTGCCCCCGCGAAGAGCTCGCTCAAACGAGCGCTGAAGAGATCGAGGAAAGCCCCGAGCGCGCCAGACCGGTTGCGCTCCTCGCGTATCACCAGTTCGTTATAAAAGGGCGGCATCGAGCCGAGCGGCCCGATCAACGCCGCCAGACCGCTGACGAGTGAAGCCTTGCCGTCCTTGAGGCGAAAACCGCTGACGGCCAGCGGGGCTGGCGAGACGCCGCAATGCGTCCTGACATCCAGATCTCCGTCTGCAAAAGCCTCGGCGACGCGAAAGGCTGTTGTCGGTTCGAACCGGCCAGGGTCTTGCTCGAGCAGTGCAGCGAGCGTCTGTGTCTCAGGTTGCGTGATCATGATCCCGGTCACACCTCCTAGAGCAACGGCCGCTCGGCCGCACGCGCTGGCCACCGTGCGACGGGCGCCGACTGACCTTTCAGCGATACGGTGAGCCGCGTGAAACTGTTGACGGATGTGTAAAGCGAGAAGAAGCGGTCCAGCACGGCGCCGAAAAGATAGGTTGAGGCCCGGTCGATTGCGGCGGGATCGAAATCCAGCGCGATTTCGGTACCCGGCACCATGCCGCCGCCCCTTAACCGAGCGACTGAGCCGTGTGCTTCGATGCGCACGATGGCATCGACGAGCTGCCGCGTTTCGGCGCTGTCGCGAAAGGCGTAAAGCGAAAGTATATCCTTGAGCGCTGCGCCGTCGTTGTCGAAGATCGACAGATGGTTCAGCAACAAGTGTGACATCAACCGCCAGCTGCGGCCCTCTTCCTGGTTCATCCGTACCGAGGGGGTCGGCGGCATCAAGGCATGAACCGACGACACGGCCTCGTTGCCGGAGACCAATTGCAGGTAGGGATGGCCGCCGCCGAAAGGCAGTTGTTCAGGAAGATCGCGGTTCAGGCAGATCGCATCGATGCTGGCGACCGCATCGAAGGCGACCGCGGGGTGTTGCATGCGATCGACAAAGGCGACCTCCATATCGGACATGCCGTCGTCTTCGTCGAAACGGCGCGACGCCTGCCAATAGACAGATCCGGAGCCGCCACGCTGGGAACGCCCGAAGAACGGCGGGCAGACCTCGTCGCCAAACTGTGGCCCCGTCAGCAGGACCTTCTCGATCATGTAGATCTCGCGGGTGGTTTGGCGGCGCGCGTCGGGCAGAAGCGGATATTCGGTGCGCGCGCCATCGAGCGGCACCGGTTCGCAGGTCTGCCTGAACAAGTTGACGACCGGTGTGGCGTTGAGTGCGAAATCGCCCACTGAGACCGTCCGCTCCAGTTTTGTGTCGCTGGCATCGAGATAAATGAAGACGTCGAGGGTGTGACCGCTCCAGGCGTCGAGGCCATGGATATCGAGGAAGAGGAATTTTCGCGGCATCGCGAAGAATTCGGTCAGAAGACGATATCCTCCGAAGCTCGACGTCGGGTATGGCAACATCGACTGTTCCGCGTCGAACCCCACGGGCTTCAGAGTGGTACCTGGCAAGAACACAGGCGCAGTGTCGTCGGCATGCCGGGCGAGCGCGAGCCCAAGGGTATGGTTTGCCATCAATTCATACAGCGAGACCGCCAGCTGCCAGGGCGAGGCGATATAGAGCCGCAACGATTTGAGGCCGATCTCGGCCAGGGGTATACGCATATCACGCGAACGGATCGACAATTTGAGGCAGCTTGCAGCGCCGGCATAGGGCGATGCGGGCGCGCTGATCGGCTGTCCTGACAGCGATGCGGCTGCGATCTCCACCGGTACGACCTCAACGTCCTGGGTGGTGCGAAACCGGCAGGACTCACCGCGCACCGGTTCGGCGACGATTTCGGTGTGGCGCGGCACGATCTGTGGCGACGTTAGTGCCTCACTGGGCTCCAGACGGACAATGCTCATAGATGGCAACGGCGCGAGGTAATGCGGGTAGAGTGTTTCCAGCAACCCATCCGTGAGTTCCGGAAACTCGTCGTCGAGCTTCTGGCGCACACGGGCAGCGGAATAGGCAAAACTCTGGATCAGCCGCTCGACATGCGGGTCGTCGGCGACATCGCCGGTCATGCGCAGGCGCCCCGCAATCTTTGGAAAAGCGTCGGCAAAGCGCGCAGCGCGCCGGCGTAGCGCCGCCAGTTCATCGCTGTAGCGGTGCATGAAGCCTTCAGCCATTGCTCGCCCCTTCCACCATGAAGCGCTGGATCGAAGGATCGATGACCGACTCAAAGCTGATCGGAGGCATGCCGTCGACCAGCCGGAAGCTGGCTTCGATACGCAGCCGCAGAGCGCGTTCGGCAATCGAACGGCTTTTCAAGATCGTGACGCGGACGTGCATCAGACGGGTCTCGAATGTTGCTATGCGCCTTTCGATGATCCGCGCCAGCCGCGCTTTGGACTCGTCGGTGACGAGATTCGCGGAGACCATTGCGTCGACGCCATAATTGACGAGCGCATCATCCAGCTCGGTGAGCGTGGAAGGTGGCGTGGTGGGGCAACGCCGGGTGTTCAGCAGGGCTTCGATGTCGCGGCGGATCGCCTCGCGCATCTCGCGCACTTGTTCGGTCATGCTGACATGCGGATCGGTGGCCATGTCCGGGCTATCGTCCACGAGGCGATCGAGGACCGACCGGGCAAGGACGCGTTCGCGCGCCCGATACCTTTCCAGGGGATCAGCCATGGGCAATGCCCCTTGTCGCGCTGTCGTTTTCGGCCATGAGGAGCGTGACAGCGTCATGGAACGACACAAGATCATCGCCTGCAAGCAGGCAGCGCTGGCCGCGACCCGTCGTAATCCCGGAATTCTCCGTGACCCAGCGGGTCTCGCGCCCCAGGAGAAGCCTCTCGTCTCCTGCCGTTCCCCGATAGATGGCTGGCAGCAGGACAGGTGCGCTCGCTCCATCGATCAGCGTCAAATCGGCGCGGCGAAAGGCGAGGTCGCGCGGTCGCGTGATTGGCTCGATGTCGACTGAGGCGATCTTCGCAAAGTCGATCCATAGGTAGCCGCCGCCGGTCATGATCACCTCGAGCGCATGCGGGATGCGGTCGTCGAGATCGCGCAGGTCGGTCACCCTTTTGCCATTCCATGTCATCGGCCGCTCGCCACGCAAGGCGTCCAGTTGTTCCAGAGCGGCCTTGGCCTCTGTCGCAGATCCGGCCTTATGGGCAAGGCCGAGCCTGATGGCGGCCTTGTCGAGGTCGCTTGGCCCCTGCGGGAACTGCGGGACAGCGGCATCGGCGAACCAAGCGTCACGCGCTGCCATTGCCCGCAACTGATTGCGCAAGAGCGCAAAACCCATCGTGTCCTCTAAGGCGAAGTTGACGGCCAGGTTACATTGGGAGTCGGCCCGCTCGTACTGACCGAGGAGGATGAGGAGGTCGATATAGAGTTGGCGGGCTTCCTTGTCCGTTGGCACCGCCTTGAGGTGCGATTTCACCAGTTCGACGGCGTCAGACAGTGCGTTGTCTCCCAGGAGCTGTGTGACGCTTGTGGCGACGTTCATGCGGATATCCTTTGGGTCGAGGCCGAAGAACGCGGCGCGAACCGAACCGCATTGGCGGTTTCGGCGATCAGGTGGAAGCTCGTCGAAACGTCGTCGAGCTGGAAATGCGGCTGCAGCCGGACGGTGCAGGAATAGCTTCCCGGTTTGCCTGGAACCTCATTGACCGTCACCCCGGCCGAGCGCAGCGGCCGACGGATCCGGAGACTGAGATCTGCATCGTCGTTGCCGAGCGTGTAGCCCGACAGCCAGTCCTCCAGCCGGCGCTGGATCGCCGCCGCGTCGGCCGTCTGGCCGATTTCGTCGCGCATGATGACCTTGAGGTAGTGCGAGAAGCGCGATGCGCACAGCACATATTGGAGCATCGCCGCGATACGGGCATTCTGGCGAGCATGTTCGTCGGCAAAGGTCTGCGGTGCGTGCAGCGACTGGTTGGAATTGAAAATCGCCGCCGCCGACAAATAGGTGGTGGCGAGCGGAATAAGTCCGAGCTCGCAGAAGTGCTGTTCCTGACTGCTCGTGAGACGCACTTCGACGGGCGGTTGCGCGGAAAGACCTTCGCTCTCGGTTGCAAAGTCATAGGGTGGCAGCTGGCCAGTCCCGAGCATCCCGCCGTCAAGCGCATCCTGGGTCACGCCGCGGATATCCGCAAACCAGCCCGACTCCTTGAAGTTGCGGATGACAATCATCGCGAAGGCGAAAGCGCCGTTTCCCCACAGAAGGCTCGAACCATCGGCGGCAACGTGCTCTCGGAACGGGAAACCGTCCTCGCGTCTTCGTGACATCGGCGCAAGCGGTGGGCGCATGAGGATTCGTGGTGCGACGAGACCGATGAAACGGGAATCGTCACGTCGACGAAGGCTGTTCCAGCGAAACCGCTGAGGGTCATGTTCAAGCCACGAGAAGTCGTTGACACGGTCGAGCTCATGGAAGCGTTCGAGACCGACGGTGCCCGGCGCGGCTCCTGCTATGAAGGGGCAGAAGGCGGCCGCCGCAACCATGCCGATCTGGCCAAGTGTGCCGACCGCATCGCCGCCGGCCGGGTCGAGCGGCGAAAAATGGAAATCGCCGACAAGAAGACCGAAGGGTTCGCCGCCCGGCATGCCGAACTCGCGACTGTAGACGAGCTCGAACAGGTGGCTTTGATCGAGGTCCGCTGCTCGTTCCATGCCGCGTGCGAGGTTCTGCCAGCTGACGCTCAGGAGCTTGATTTTCACGTCCGCGGCACTGCTTGCCTCGTTGACGAGCATGGCGAGGCCGCGCCACCTCGCCTCCATCTCCATGTAGTGGGGATGGTGCAGGATTGCGTTGACCTGTCGGTTCAGCGCATCGTCGATCAGAGTGATCAACTGATCAACGCGGCGCCGCCAAATGGTGTTTGATGCATCGGTCATCGGTCACGGGTCAAAGGCGCCCGCGCCGGCTATGCTGGCGCGGGCCACTTCGCTCAGTTCTTGGAAGGGATGCGCGCGACCATGCGCAATGAGGTGGTCAATTCCTCCATCTGCAGCCACGGGCGCATCCAGGCGACGGCATTGTAGGAGCCAGGCTTGCCCGGGATTTCCTGGACCGTGACCTTGGCGTCGCGCAGCGGATACTTGGCGCGCGACTCCTCGCCGGCGGTGTCATTGGCGTTGACGTAGTTCGAAATCCACCGGTTCAGCCAGACCTCGCAGTCCTCCGCCTCCATGAAGGAGCCGATCTTGTCGCGGCCCATCACCTTGAGATAATGGGCAAAACGCGATGTCGCCATCATGTAGGGCAGGCGGGCCGATACGGCGGCGTTGGCGGTGGCTTCCGGCCTATCGTAGATTTTTGGCTTGTGCGTCGTCTGAGCGCCGAAGAACACAGCGTAGTCAGTGTTCTTGTAATGGCACAAGGGCAGGAAGCCGAGCTTTCCGAGTTCTGCGTCGCGACGGTCGGTGATGCCGACTTCGGTCGGGCATTTCAGATCGAGGTCGCCGTCATCGCTGGAGAAGATGTGCATGGGCAGATTTTCCACCTTGCCGCCATTTTCCGTGCCGCGGATCGACGTGCACCAGCCGCTCTTTGCGAAGGCCTCGGTCAGGCGCGCTCCCATGACGTAGGCGGCATTCATCCAGCAATAGCCGTCATGCGCGAGTTCGCCCGTCTTTGAGCCGCCGGTCTCGTCGTAGTTAAATTCATCGATGGCATTTGTCTTTTCACCATACGGCATGCGCGCCAGCACGCGCGGCAGGGCGAGAGTGACGAAACGCGAATCGTCGCTTTCGCGCAGGCTGCGCCACTTGGCGTATTCGACCGTCTCGAAGATCTTTTCGAGGTCGCGGGGCCGCGACAGCTCACGGTAATCCTCGAAACCGAACATGCGCGGGCTTGCCGCCGAAATGAAGGGCGCAAATGCGGCGGCGGCGATGGAGGAGATGCCCTGCAGCAGTTCGATTTCCTCAAAGGAATTGTCAAATTCATAGTCGCCGACGATGGCACCCATCGGCTCACCGCCTGGCGTGCCGAATTCATCCTCGTAGATGGACTTGAACAGCCGCGACTGATCGAACTCCACCGACTTGG
Source organism: Hyphomicrobiales bacterium (assembly GCA_900474095.1). Lineage (GTDB taxonomy): Bacteria > Pseudomonadota > Alphaproteobacteria > Rhizobiales > Rhizobiaceae > Pararhizobium. The sequence continues at coordinate 108,725 of UCOA01000001.1, forward strand.
CCAGGTCTTTGGAGAGTTCGCGCTTGGAGGCGTTGAGGACGCGGATCTTCAGGTTGGCGCTGGTCTCGCTGTTCTTGACCAAATAGGAGAGGCCCCGCCAGGTACCTTCCAACTTGGTGAATTCCGGCACCTGCATGATCGCGGCCAGCTGGCGCGAGATCGCCCGGTCGAGCTCGGCGATGGCATTGTTCAGGGTGACGGTGAGATTGCGGTCGTATTTGACGGTGCCCCTCAGGGCCTGGTCCGTCAGGGTACGCAGGAGGTCCTGCGCCCGGTCGGGCTCCGTCTGACGGGTTGCCGCAACAACCTGGGACAACAGGTTCTCCTCGGCGTAGGCGGCCTCTTCGGCCTTGAGTTGCGTTTTGGCGTTCATGTGTCGATCCTTTAGAAAAGAGCAACGGGATCAGGCTTGGTGACGTCGAAGGCCTGCTGCTCGATAGATGAGGGACGGCCGGCCCGTCGCGGGGCACACCGTCAGTTCGTCAGTCCGCGGGATCCTTGACGGCCGCATCCGTGTCTTTGCCGCCGAGCTCGGAAACCAGTTTCGAAAGATCGTTGTGGTTTTGTAGGATACCTTCGAGCAGGCGTTCGAGTTCTTCGGACCGGTCGGCCTTGCTCATCAGGTCGCGCAGCTCATTGCGCGCGTCGAGTAGCGCCTTCAGCGCCGGGACTTGGTTGACAACCGAGCCGGGTTCGAAGTCCTTCATGCTTTCGAACTTGAGAGAGACGGGCAGTTGGGTGCCGTCGCCTTCCAGCGTGTTTTCGACCGTGATGTTGAGGCCCGGTGTCATGCGGCGCATGACATCGTCGAAATTGTCGCGGTCGATCTGCACGAATTTCCGCTCGCCGAACGGCTTGAGCGGCTGACTCGGATCACCGGAGAAATCGCCAAGGACGCCAACGACGAAAGGCAACTCCTTGACCACCATCGCACCCTCGGTCTCCACTTCGTATTTGATGTGGACCCGCGGTTTGCGAACCCGTTCCAGTTTTTCATGCACACTTGCCATCGAATTCTCCTTTATGCGATCTGCAAAACGCGTTGTCTGATGTTCATGCTGCCGGTTCCGCAAGGGTGTGATCCGGGCGGCGGGATCAGCTTCCTTCGGCTCTCGGCTGGATGCCGGCTGCGGTGAGCACGGCGTTTCGCGTGTTCTGCTCTGGCAGCAACTCTGCGAGCAGTTCGGTAAAATCCATGCGTCCACGCCTCACGAGCGTTTCGATGGATAGCGAAATTGGCGAATGTGGTTCGCTCCTGCGGAAATAGCGGGCAACCGACAGGAGCACCTCGAAAGCCTCCTCGCGCGAAGCGATGCCATTGTCATGAGCGACGTTGACGAGGATGGGTTGCTGCGACCCTGCTTGCCGATCGACCCCTTCCTGCGCGGTGAGGTCAGTCGCATCGGTTGATACGTCGATGCCGGCCAGGGTTCGGATAGCGCCCGCAGTTTCCAGGAGCACGCTCCGGGTGTTGGAACTGGGCGGGGCCACATCGCCAAGACGCTCGTTTAGCAGCGATGTGAGCCCGTCGAAATCGGCGATGCATTTGCAGAGGTCGGCCAGATGCGCCGCCATGGCGTCGCGTCCGGCCCGATCGACAGCTTCCTGCAGTTCCTTGCGCCGCTCGGCCTCGCCACTGCGCTGGCCGAGCTGGAAATCCCACAGCGAAAACTGTCCGAACTTTGCCGCCGGAACGAGCGGCGCAAGGCGGATCGCCTGAATGATCGTGCCTTCGCTGCCAACGCCGTTCAGTCCGGCAAGCGGCGCGAAGCGCTCTTCGGCCGCGTCGCCGATCGAGTGGATATGCTCCCAGTGGTTGTTCAAGAGCAAGGTTACCGCCGCGTACACCTCGCCAAGTGCCCGGAACCCGTGCAGACGTAATTGGGCCTCTGCGACCCACGCCAATACTTCGAGATCCTTGCTGATTGAAGCAAGGACGTGCAGCCCGAGGTTGCTTACATCAATCCATGATGGTGAGAGACCAAGTCTTTCCCCGGGCACTATACCTCGCTCTGTGGCGCGCGCAGCGTTTCTGGCGTCCTTAATTCTAAAGTATATTTCTTTATGTACAGCACTATTCCGAAGGTTTTCTCCACAAGGAGAGCCATCTTCTATAAGCGCCGCAATGTCTCGATTCACCACCGATGTCAACCTTCCTGCCATGGAGGGAGCATTCATGAAATTACACTTTGATGACGGCATAATGACTTGTCAACTGCGATAGAGAAATGACAGATTTATGAAAACCCCTCAAATTTTAGGGTATATATCTTTTTTTAATCTTTCGTCTGGACAACCCGAGACAATCACCATAATTGTCTCACCGCATCTCATGGTTGCCCTGCAAATTAACGCGAATACAGGACCTCTGGATGTCGCATATCGACCTCAACCTTCTTATCAGAACGCTTGAGCCCAACTTGCGAACCGGTCTCGAGGCGGCCGCTTCTCTCGCTGCTCGCCATCAGCATGCAACCGTTGATATCTCTCATTGGTTGAGGTCCCTGCTCGATCTTGCCGACTTGATGCCGGTCTTCGAGAAGGTTGGGCTGTCGGTCGGGGCATTGCGCAGCGAGCTGGACGCGGCGATCGAAGACGTCAGGCGGGACGGTGCGAACGCTTTGGCGCTGTCGCATGACCTCTTGACACTCGCCCGCGAGGCATGGATCTGCGCTTCGCTGCAATACGGCCGCCGATCTGTTCGCCTGGCCGATCTCCTGACAGCGCTGACCAGCGAGCAGTCGCTCCGGATCGTGGTGCGCGCGATCGCGCCGTCGATCCGCGATATCGACATCAAGTCATTGGAAGCGCTGCTCAACGAGGCGGATGCACCATCTGACGAGGTGGCAACGGCATTGCCCGTCCCGACCGACAGGTCAGGCAGCGACGAGTTCCTGCAGCTCTACACGCACGATATGACGGCAGACGCCCTCAACGGGAGGATCGATCCGGTCATTGGACGGGATGGCGAATTGAGGCAGGTGGTGGACATTCTCATGCGCCGTCGCCAGAACAACCCGATCCTCGTCGGCGAAGCGGGGGTTGGAAAGACGGCGGTCGCGGAAGCGCTTGCGCTGGAGATCGCTGCCGGTAACGTCCCGAAGAGGCTGCGAGACATTCGCCTGTTGCTGCTCGATCTCAGCCTGCTGCAGGCGGGCGCCGGAGTTAAGGGCGAGTTCGAACGGCGCCTCCATGGGGTGATCGATGCGGTGAAGAAGTCATCGCAGCCGATCATTCTGTTCATCGACGAGGCGCACGGCCTCATCGGTGCCGGCGGGCCGGCCGGCCAGGGTGATGCCGCCAACATCCTCAAGCCTGCGCTGGCACGCGGGGAGTTGCGGACCATCGCCGCGACGACGTGGAGCGAATACAAGCGCCATATCGAGAAGGATACGGCCCTGACCCGGCGTTTCCAGACCGTTCAGGTGCGTGAGCCGGACGAGGAAAAAGCCATCCAGATGTTGCGGGGCGTGGCGAAGTCCTTCGCTGCCCATCACAAGGTTCGCATCCGTGACGAGGCGCTCGCCGCAGCCGTTCACCTGTCGGCTCGCTATCTTCCGTCGCGCCAATTGCCGGACAAGGCAATCAGCCTTATCGACACTGCCTCGGCGGCCGTTTCGCTTGCCCGCCAGACCACGCCCGAAGCGCTGAAGAAATTGAGGAACGAACGATACCTGATCGATAGCGAAGCTGCGTGGCTCGAGAACGAGCCGCAGACGCCGGAGCACGCCGGGCGACTTCATCGTATCGAGAGCGAGAGGCAGCGAATTGACGACGAGCTTTCCGCGCTCGAGGTGAGATTGTCCGAGGAATTGCGACTGTTGCGAGAAGTCGACCGGCTCGAAGCCGCCTTCTCCGGAGACGTCATGCCGCCCGTCACGGGTTTGGATGACGAACTGCCTGGTGCCAATGTGGCACAATTGCCGATGCACGAGCAATCTGCCGAGAATGCCCGCAGGACCTTTGTAGCGGCGGAGGCGAAGCTTATGGCGCTGACTGGCGAGGCGCCGCTCGTGCCGCGCGTTGTTGATCGCGACGTCGTTGCCGGTGTCGTCGCCCGGTGGACGGGGATCCCCGTCGGCAAACTGCTCTCGGATCAGATCGATACGGTCAAGACGCTGGAGGGTCGCCTCAAGGATCGGGTGCTCGGACAGGACCTTGCGATCGAACGCATCGCCTCGACCATGCGCGCTGCGCGAGCGGGACTTTCAGACCCGCGCAAGCCGCCGGCGGTATTCCTGCTGGTCGGTATGTCGGGCACGGGCAAGACGGAAACGGCTCTGTCGCTGGCCGATATCCTCTATGGCGGCAGCCAGCACCTGACCACCCTCAACATGTCGGAATTCAAGGAAGAGCACAAGGTTTCGATGCTGCTCGGATCGCCGCCCGGCTATGTCGGTTATGGCGAAGGTGGGGTTCTGACTGAAGCAGTCAGGCGACGCCCCTACGGCGTGCTGCTTCTCGATGAAATCGACAAGGCGCATCCCGGTGTCCAGGAAATCTTCTATCAGGTGTTCGACAAGGGTACGTTGCGCGAAGGCGAGGGCCGCGACATCGACTTCAAGAACACGACGATCTTCATGACCGCCAACACCGGTTCCGAGCTGTTGGCGGCTCTTTCAGCCGACCCCGATACGATGCCGGAAGGTGAGCCGCTCGAAGCGCTGCTTCTCGCGGAGCTGCAAAAGCAGTTCAAGCCAGCCTTTCTCGGCCGCACCACCATACTTCCTTTCATGCCGCTCGGTCGCGAGACGCTTTCTGGCATCGTCGACATCCAGATCGGCCGCATTCGCGATCGGCTGGCGACCGCCTATGGCACAGCGGCGTCACTTTCTTTCGAGGCACGTGACGCGCTCATCTCGCGGGCGAAGACCTCCGAAATGGGCGCACGCGCCATCGAAGTGATGATCGCCCGCGATCTGCTTCCGATCCTTTCGACCTTTTTCCTCGATCTGATCACGGACAAGCGCAAGGTCGCACATGTCGAGATCGGATTTGACGGTCGGGATTTCACCGTCGCCGCGCCGAATGCGCCTCAGACGGATCTACCAGAATTCGCCTCTTCCAGGACAGGACGAGCGAATAAAGCAGCCCCGGACGTTGATCGCCCGGCAGCGGCGAAAACCCGAAAGGCAACCGCGCCCTGAAGCGACAGGGAAAAACGCAATCACAACAGGAGAACTAAGCATGCCGATTTATCTGCAGATCGACGGTATCCAGGGTGATGCCACGCACGAGCAGCACCGCAAGTGGATGGATATCGAAGCCATCCACTGGAACGTTTCGCGCAACATGAACACCTCCGCCGGCTCCGCCGCCAACCGCGAGGCTTCCGAGCCGACCGTTTCGGAAGTGATCCTGACCAAAGTCAGCGACTCCTCCTCGACCAAGCTGTTCCAGGAAGCTTGCTCTGGCCGTACCGGTAAGCGCGCCGTCATCCATCTCGTCACAACCGGCAATCCGGGCGACACCTATATCGAATACGCGCTGACCAACACGTTGATTGCGAGCTACTCGATCGATTCCAACGGCGACCGCCCGGTCGAGTCGATCAAGCTCAACTTCACCAAGCTCGAAGTGAAGTACACCCCGTACGACGACAACCACTCGCCGCAGTCGCCACTGATCGCTTCCTACGATCTCGCCACCACCAAGGCGGCCTGAGACTGATCATCGCGAAATCGGGTGCCGCGCCGCGCGGCACCCTTTCGCCTTTTCCACTGATTGTGCGTGGCCGGGAAAGTCGCTGCGATGCAGCCGAATGATCCCGTTAGCGCAGGGGAGCCGTCATGCCAAATTTTAATGTCACCACGTCGCAGTTCCGCGTGCGCCCGGTCAGCCAGTCTGAGTTGCCGCCGGTTCAGGCCATGGGCCGCGGTCCAAGCCTCGACTATCTGACCTATGCCAATGGTCCGCGTCAGTTTAACAGCCGCATGGCTGCCGGCGGGGCGGTCGCTGCGGCGGTCTCATCCGTCTCTGCAGGTCTCAACGAAGCCTCGCTAACCGTGTGGCTGAAGAATTGGCTGAAAGCCAATCAGGTCAAGATCAGCGAACAATTGCTGCGCAACAACCATTCGGTCTTCGTCGTACAGGTCAACTATGCAGTCGCCAATTCCTTCGGCAATCGAATGTTCCTGTCGCGCGATATCTATCTCCTTGGCACGGTCCCAACGGTAAAGCAGGTCGACACGATCCTGACGGCCGATGTTCTCTACGGCCCGAAAGTGGATGCGGTCCCGAACAACGCGACCCAGTTCCAATACGCCTATCTGGTCGGCGAACGCCTCTGATCGAGGCGATTTGTCGACCCTTTTCTCTTCCTCCCGAGACCTAAACGATGAACGAGCTCATTTCCTCAGACGATTTCATCCAGGCAAGCCGCATCCTAAAAGTCTCGTCGCCGCTCGGCGAGGACCAACTGCTGGCGGAACGGGTGGAGATCGACGAGGCGGTGTCGACGCTGTTTGCGATCCGCCTTTCGGTGCGTGCCAAGCGCGAGGCGGTGAAACCCGAGGAACTGATCGGCCGGCTTGTCGACCTGTCGATCGAGGTCGATCAGGGCGAGGACGGCGATGGCGGCGTCCGCCGACCGTTTAATGGTCTCGTCACTGAACTGAACGAGGGGCCGCCCGTCAGCCGCGGCCTTCGCGCCTATTCGCTGGTGCTCCGGCCGCAGATGTGGCTTTTGTCGCGCCGCTCCGACTGCCGCATCTGGATGGACAAGACGGCGATCGACATCGTCGAGATGCTGTTTTCCGAGCACGGCATTCCGGCGCCGGACGTGTCCGGCATCGTTTCGCCGCCATCGCCGCAGCATTACTCGGTGCAGTGGAACGAGACCGACCTCGACTATCTCATGCGCCGCTTCGAGGAGGACGGGCTGTTCTTCTGGTTCAGCCACGACAAGGGCCGCCACCGGCTCACTGTCGCCGATAGTGCCATCTCCTGGGCCAAACCGTCGGCTTCCGCTCAAGGGGAGAGCCGGGTGCGGCTGGCGCAGGGCTCGTCGGACCGCAACCACATCAACGACTGGGCGCGGCGCTTTTCCTATGTGCCGGGCAGGCGCGCCGGTGCCGACTGGAATTTCGAGACGCCGAACATGGTGCCGGGCACCATGACGCC